>SAAR01000981.1 GCA_009916335.1 Erysipelotrichia bacterium
GTTAAGCACTTGTTAGGCTCTTGATCGACTCTCCAAAATCCAGGAACTGGATCAACCTCACTAAGTTGCTTACAAAATTATTAAATTGATAACAGAAGCAATATTATAAACTGAAGGAAACAATGTTACCTGTTCACAATTCATGAATGTACTAAATAAATTGCAAATTACGTTAATAGATCTGAAATAGAATGCTAAATTTGAATATGCCAAATAGAAATATTAATATGCTCTTTCAGCAATTGAATCTCGTGACAAAATGTTCGAACAAACTTTAAAGATCGGCGAGGTTTATGAGAAATTGAATCCAAATGTCTTCGTTGATAATATAGATAACTTCGGCGATGTGATGATTGAAGTATTTACAAAGTTTGGTCTTGGAGTTAGAGATATTCCAAACATAATTGACACTCTTGTTAATCACAAGCGAGATTTAGCCCATAGAAATGATCCTCTAAAGATAATTTATGGCGGACATACAGATGTTGGATCATTTTTTAGAATGTACCAAAGTTGTTGTGTCTCAAAAGCCCAATGCGAACGTCTTTTTTCATTTTTAAAGCGCCAATCAGCTACTTTCATGAGAAAGTCTTTGAATGTTAAGACTTTAACCCATTTAGGAAGAATTTATGTTGCTGAAATTTAACCAAACATCTAAAGAATGGAAGCTGAATTGGAAACCTTGATGAAAACTCAAAGCTAACTACAAAGTTTAGAATAATTGATTGAAAATCCACTTGAGCATGTTATCCAAGAAGAATAAAATGATGATTTAGAAAATATTGTTGTTGTTTTGCCAGTTAATGAAGAATCAGTGAAAGAGAAATGATTATATGATAAATTATGTTCATTTAATATTTACAATTAATCCGTTTTACATTACTTTTACTCTTAAAAAACGGAAAAACGCTCTGAAAAATTTGAAAAATTGCCTCTTATAAATGCTCTAATTTTACAAAAAAATCATCGAAAATCGCTCTGAAACTCTTATTTTTTTCGACTTTTTACTCTGATTCAGACTCTTATGACTTTTAAAGTGCTCTGATTTTTGACCCTTAAGTTATTACTCGTACTAAATCCTACCTTTTTATGACAGTATAACTCTCCGCCAGTATAAAAGGGTTGAGGTGGGTACTAAAATTTAATATATAC
>SAAR01000982.1 GCA_009916335.1 Erysipelotrichia bacterium
TCTGTAGACTGATTTAACTCTTCAACCTCTACATCCTCTACATCAGACAAACTTTCAACGCTTGATCCGCTACCTAAAAAATCACGGAACCAGCTAAGTGCTTTATCGGCAAGTTTTATTTTTTTATCATCCATACTTTCCTCCTTTATATCAAATGTACATACTTCCAAATCTTCAACATTAAATTCTCCTTTGTCTTGAGACATAAACTCCACAATAGCATTTCTTATGTTTGCAATAGGAACTGCTTGATTTCCAACAACAGCAATGTGTATAACTCTTTTGTTTTTTGGAAACCTGCCCCATGAAAATTGACGATATTTTCTACTTTTAAATTCATCTGCAAACTCATCTAAAATTTCTACATCAACATAAACTGTTCCGTTATTCTTTCCGTTATACTCAACCTCTTTATAATACATATTTTTCACATAGCCCATCACCTTATTTTGTAAAAGTGGTTCATCGGGATTAAGCGTATGTGTTAAAACAAGAGGTATTTCATAGGTTTTTATAGCAGCATTGAGCATTTCATTGTTCACCCTTGCTGTCTCTTCTAACTCTTTATTTGTATAAACAACTGTACCGTTTTTCCAACTTCCAGCCATGGCTATAGGAAGTCCTCTAATCATATTAGGCATTTTCATCATCTCCTTTTTAAATTATACAAAAATCAAAAATACACGATGGATGATGGTCTCCACAGTAAAACAGTTTGATTGTAACTAACTGGAAAATTGTCATCAAACTTAGTTCTTAGTGTAATACATTTTTGCTTTAAAGACCTCACTGAACCAACCACTATACCAAACCTACGATGTTTTGCTTTAACAACATCCCAATGCTTAAAACCGTTTTTCTCGTTGCAAGTCTTTGTTGGATTATCGTCCCACACCTTAGTCCTTCTTGGTATAACTTTGCAATATGAACACTTATAAACATTAGCCCCAATCATTGCTGAAGCATCATAATGATGATCTTTTTCTAGCCCTAGCTCCCTTCTGGCTTTTGCAGTCATCCACCCATAACAAACAACAACATTAGAAAAAAGCTTACTTAATTTTCTATATAAATACCACTTTCCTTGTTGTAAGTAAGTAGGATAGTTCAATCTTTTAGGTTTAATGTTTAAATCAAACAAACCTCTATGT
>SAAR01000983.1 GCA_009916335.1 Erysipelotrichia bacterium
ACATAATTCTTTCAATCACGCAGAAAACAGTTTGATGGAGTTGGATTTGCAGTTGAATAATTCTGATATATCGTTGTAGTTCATCACAGTTGATTTATTGGTAAGGATGATAAAAATATTTATGTGGCATGATTCGTTTATGTTGAAACTCGATGAAGCCTAACATTGTGGGTTCGAAAACAAACTATTTGACAGATATTTAAAACGTACCAAACATTTATCAACAACATTTTCGTTGGAAGATCATATCAACACATTTAATAATTTAGGGAAAACTGATTTTCTCTCTTCAGAAGACGAAAAAACGATGATGCCACCAGATCGCATTTCATTTGCTAAAAACTAAAGTGAGCAGTCTGAAGAATCTTTGAGTCTTACAGAAACGATCAACAGCAAATTACTTCCCAAGAAGTCTGCTTCTAACATGGTCTTCAAATTGAAGCTCAAAAATTTAATGGTACATTGTGCGGAACAGTTCATCTCCGAGCTTCATCGAGACGAGTGCCCTCTCTTTAGTGATCGCAAAAAATCTACGATAACGCTTGATATCGCATCGCTAAATGTATCTGTGATGTCATTAGCGGAGTAAATGCAGATACAAATTGTATCTGCGCCGATAAACATATCAAAAGTAACCCAACAATAGCAGATGAAGCAGGATTTTTCGAATATGAGAGTAAAAACCTTAAAACGGAAAACAGTTTTTGAAAATTTCTTCTAAAAAGAAAAGCAAGCTCCAAATAGCAGCAATACAAAACAAATTGGGGTGATAGGTGGGGTATAAATGGACTTACAAATGTTTAATAACACGTTAAAATTTTAAAACGAAATGGTCAATATGAATTTGAAGCTAATTGTACCATCGGTTTAATTTGATTTTGAAACTGAAGATATTTTTAAAATTTCCAACATCATTAGTTCAGTTCTTTAACAAGTCAAAGTTAACCTAATTGATGAGCAAAACAAGTATCTTGATGAAATCTTCCAGAATATCAACATGGTCCAATATAAGCCGCCTATATAATTCGCACAAAGTCTCATGCAAATTCATGTCTAATTGGGCTACCTTTCGTGTAAGTATTCTATGAATGAAAATGAAATCATCATTGCAATAGAAATTCCGAAGGTTGCAATAAAAAAACACAGCTTT
>SAAR01000984.1 GCA_009916335.1 Erysipelotrichia bacterium
TTATTAAAGTGATTTAAATTTAAAAAATTGATATAGAGCCATTTTTAACGCTAAAATCAAAATTCCAATCAAATAAACGGTTGATTTTTCAGCAGCTTCTGCTGTAGGTTCTAAGAGCATATTCTTTGATAGGGGACCAGGTGCGATTTTACGCTAAATACATATAGATACAACAAAGGCATCCTCGCTGAATTAATTTCAGTAAGGATGCCTTTTTATTGCTCTTGAATTTTATAACGGTTCGAAGTCTTCTACGCCGTGCTTGCAAATAGGGCAAATGAAATCAGGTGGTAATTCTTCACCTTCATAAACATATCCACAAATTTTACAAACCCAACCTTTTTTCTTGGTTTTTTCTGCATTTGGTGCAGGCTTAATATGGTCAAAATAGTACTGATAAGTACAAGAACTATCATCACATAAAACCTTATCCTCAGTAACCTCACCAATAAACATGGTGTGTGTTCCTAGGTCAATCATCTGGCTTACATCTACTGAAACCATAGCGTTTGCTGACTTTGTTAGATACATTATACCATTATCTGCTCTTGCTGCTTCATCTAAGCCTTCAAGCTTATCAACATCTTTTCCACTTTGAAAACCAAAGCGTGTGAAGATATCAAAGGATGTTTTTTCTGTTAAAAATGATAAATTAAATTTCTTCGTATTCTTAATCATTTCATGAGTATAATTTGCCTTATTTACACAAATCGATACCTGTTTAGGATCGGTTGTAACCTGCAACGCTGTGTTTATGATACATCCGTTATCCTTATCTCCATCTTTAGCCGTTAGAACAAATAGTCCATAGCTAAATTTATGCATTGCTGTCATAAATATTTCCTCTTGCTCTTTCTTTTCAAACACATCTTTACCCATGCCACAAAGTGGACAAGTCCAATCTTCTGGCAAATCCTCAAAAGCAGTTCCTGCCGCAATGCCATTATCTGGATCGCCGACTACTGGATCATACTCATATCCACATGCTCCACATACATACTTTTCCATTTTTCTCCTCCGTTTTCACTACTCAACTTTTGTTAATAGATACCTAAATTCCACGTGTGTTTTTTATTAGCTTCAAAAATCACTATTTCACGAAGAATTTAGACTGCTTCTCACACATTGTAACATTATTTACAACCA
>SAAR01000985.1 GCA_009916335.1 Erysipelotrichia bacterium
CGAAATATTTAATTTTCTTATTCTCTTGTCGTTTTATGCGTGGTAATATAACGTCACGTGCAGGATTAAACGTGACCACACCGATACTTATTCCATATTGAAATATGCGCGTGATAATATTCAATAGCACAGAATATGACTTAGTAGAACCAGTAGTGTATAGCTTGCTACTGTTGGCATTGTTTGCCCATATATTCATTTGATTTTGAATTAGAGAGGTCGATATTTTGCTTATAGAATAAGCCCCTAAAGCGGGACTTATGTATGAATTTATAAAGTTTTGATTGGAAGTCACCGTATTATTTTTGAGTGACAATTTATGGTTATTCCACCATAACTGAATCAATTCGTCAAAAGTTTTACAACTGACTTTAGCAAGTCGAGTACATCCGTTATTTTGAAAGTCGTTTATGGCTTTACTCGCTTTGAGTTTAATAGCCTTTTGCGTTTTAGCAGTGATAGAGGTTCGAACTGATTTACCAGTATTAGCATCAATACCTAAGTAGATATTGGCACGATAGACGGTGGAACCGTCTTTTTTTATGATCTTATTTATTGTCGGACCATCTTTTTTTACAATTTGTTTATTCATATTATAACCTTTCTTTTGTCAGGCAAGGCAAAGTAAAGTTATATGAATTAATCTAAATTATTTACTAAGAAGGTCTGCTTTTTTGACGTTATATTCATCCTCAGTAATGATACCTTCGTCCAAAAGAGACTTGTACTCTTTGATTTGTTCAGGTAGGCTTTTGATTGAAGTAGTACTTGAACTATTAGATATAAAGTTCTCAACGTATTCTTTGATTTCTAAAGCCTGCAAGTAATCTTTTTTATTTCCAATTAAGATAGTGTTCTCATCCTTGGTAGCATCCATAACGCCGCCTTTAGATTCATAACCACCTTTTAAAGAGAATTGTAGATATCCTATCAAAAGACCACTTTTCTTGACTTGAATAGCAGATATATCCTTGATAAAAAGTGTTTTTTCTCCTTTAAAGCCTTGATTTACAGCATATATTATACCTTTTTTAATAATTGAAATTTTATCATCCTTTATTTTGACAAATGATTTACCCTTAGATTTAAAAATGTATTCTTTTTCCATTACAATAATCCCCCTCGTGATATGCTTTTAATGTGG
>SAAR01000986.1 GCA_009916335.1 Erysipelotrichia bacterium
ACTTTTAGTGGTCTAAATTCTTGGGTCCATTATATTTAGTTAATCGTAAAACTGAAGAAGAGTGGTTTGAATTTAAAGAAAATTGGTTTGATGCTCATGGGCTGGGTGAGTATATATCAGCTTTATCTAACGCAGCAGCATTGTGTAAACGAGATAAAGCATATTTAGTGTGGGGAATAGATGATGAAACTCATGAAATAGTCGGAACTAAATTTAATTTCAGAATAGATGTGAATAAGGAGCCTTTAGAACATTATTTAGCAAGACAAGTAAGTCCAGATATTGCATTTTCTTTTAATGAAATGGTTTTTGTAAATAAGCGATTAGTTATACTAGAAATTCCTTGTGCTAAAAATATACCAACTGCATTTGATGGGAATCGATATCTTAGAATTGGGTCTAGTAAAGTTAATTTGAATAGGTATCAGGATAGAGAAGGTCATTTATTTGAAATCTTACGAAATAAAACTAAAACCATCGAAAATCTTGAATCTAATTATCAGGATTTAAGTTTTAGTCGACTATTTACATATTATGCTGGTAGAGGAATATCACTTAAGCTAGAAACTTTTAAAAAGAATCTTGGACTCCTTACTAAAGATGGTAAATATAATCTAATGGCGCAATTATTATCTGATGATAGTCATATTCCCGTTAGAGTGTCTGTGTTTTCGGGGGAAACTAAAGCGTCACCATTATATTCTGTAAAAGAATTTGGAAATACTTGTATTTTACTCAGCCTAGATAGAGTTTTAGAATATGGAGAGGTAATCAATATTATTCAAGCTGATGAGACAAATAGAGTTGTCAGCAGAAATGATGTGCCATTATTTGATATGGATGCTTTTAGAGAAGCTCTGGTGAATGCATTTGTTCACAATAAATGGATTGATGGCAATGCACCTATGATAACGATATATAGTAATCGGGTGGAAATTTTATCAAGAGGAACTATTCCGGATAATCAGACGATAGATGGTTTCTATATGGGAGAATCTATTCCCGTAAATGAAAAACTTTCAGAAATATTTTTACAACTTAATATTAATGAGCGTTCAGGTCGAGGTGTTCCCAAAATTATTGAATCGTATGGGAAGAATGCTTTTGATTTCAGAAAGAACTCCATTGCAGTAAATATAC
>SAAR01000987.1 GCA_009916335.1 Erysipelotrichia bacterium
GAATGATATCCCAACAGATCGGTGATATACTCATAATTTCGTTCCATTCAAGTTCTGATTTAACTAGTGAATGAAGAAGATGGCAATGAGACTCCCCAAATAACGGATGTTCTATCATTGTAGCACACTCATTATGGTTCTGACCATCTGCTAAAAAAAAGTAGCTTTCATGTGAAATTTTTTTCAGCATCTCGTTGAGTTCTATTAATGGATCATCGAATAGATCGTTATAAAATGAGATATTAAGATCCAATTCGTAGTCATATATTCCATCTTTATGCGTATTGCATTCCTTTTGCAAAATTCTATCAAGCATAACTGCTTTAGCTACAATCTGCTTTTCAATTTGCATTAATTGTGTATTGAGTTGCCTTAATGCAACAATAATTTCAGGTGCTATAGTATTAATTTTTTTCATCTGAATGATCTTTTAGTGGATAAATCACAACCGTAATTTGAATCTGTTCAATGGCTAGCGTTTCGTTTATACGAGTGCCAAATGTCAAATCGTTTTCGGCTGACATATCGCACACTTTACCCATTGCATTTGAAATATCATGCAGTGGAAAGTCTGTGTGCATTTCAAATAGAACATACCACTGCGTGTAGTCTAAAAGCATTAATGTTTCTTTGTTAAGAAGGCTAAGTAATTTTTTCATTACCGTTAAAGCTGAATTTTTTGAAGACGATTCATTTTGGGTCAGGAGAATATAATTGCTCTTACTTGTGAGATCTATCTCAAACACTTCCTTGATAACTAAATTTAAATGGCTCATTAACTCTCCTTTCTATTGGGGATAGCATCGTAAAGCGTTTTGAAAAATCTATTCATGTGTGTATTGATATCATTGGATTGGGAATTATCAAGAAGGTTTTGATTGGAAAATAATTGATATTTAATCTCCAGCTGTTCCAAAAGTTGCTCCATTTTTTTTGCATACATCTGTTTATTTTTGCCTTCAAAGTTAAACGGTTGTACGGCTATGATAAAGAATTTTTTGAGCACTTTAGAAGAGCATTGTGTTAATATTTTTTCCAAAACAGATGAAGTATAACTTCCTCCGATACCAACAAAAACGACACATTGGGTATAAGTGCTCATAATCAGTTCAAAATCAAGAGTATGAAAGGGCGTATC
>SAAR01000988.1 GCA_009916335.1 Erysipelotrichia bacterium
GACACAAAACAGAGAAGAGTTTTTTAAAGTATATAAAGGTAAAGCAAGAAGAGCACGCCCAAATGATGGCAAAAGCCTGGCAAGGAATGTATAAATAATTAAGAATATGATACCAGAGAAAACATTTGAAGAGTTTGCTAATAACCTATTTGGTTATACAAAGGTGCCTCTTGAAAGCAGAGGTTGGATTACTGCCAAAGAAAACAAACAATTTTCTTACTGTTATACTTGGGGAGAGATAGAGGATTATATAAGCAGATGGCTTGAAAAGGTGCAGGCCTCCAGGTTAGATGATGAGGTAAACCAAGTATTTAAGATGTTGAATAATATTGTTGATAATTGGTATCAAATAAACTTTAATAATCCAACAGGGCGTTGTGGATATGATGATGATATTGATCCTTATATATCAGAATTAGATTGGGAAGAGTTTGAATTACTTGATAGATTAAAAGAGTATATTTATAAAAGGGCAAGGGAGGCAAAGGGAATAAAGACAGTAGATTTTGAAGATTACTTATTGTGTAGTGAAGAGCAAAAACAGCCCCTTATGGAGAAATTAGAGCAGTTATATAGGACAGCTGAGGCAAGAGATGCATTTATAATATATAAGGCGTTGGAACAGATTGGATATATAGCCACAAAGGAGAGGGGAAAGCAAGAGGTTTACGATGCCATAAATATAAGGTTTGGTAAAAATTGGAAAAATCAAAATTATCAGGGCCACAAAAAAAATACTGAACTTTTTAGATCAGAGATTGAGGAAGTGGGGAGGGAACTAAAAAGCTGAATACTTAATACATACTTATGTTGAGGTGCAATTTTATGTTGCACCTTTTTTTGTGCCCATTTGTTTGTTTTTGTAAACAAGAACATACAAGCCTAATTGTTTGCATATCAGTGCATTGGGCTATATATTTACAAAAAATAACCAAAAGAACCGTTGCAGTAGCTACCAACGGGGGGGGAGGGTTAAAAACAAATTATATAGAAATGGAATTATTACAGATTATTCAAAGCGGAGTAGATTTTACCCTAACAATTAAAAGTAGCGACCTAATGGAGTTTGGGCGTTACCTTATTGACACAGCCCAAGAAGAGGCAACAGAGAGGGTAAGGAAGAGCAAAGAAGATGCT
>SAAR01000989.1 GCA_009916335.1 Erysipelotrichia bacterium
GTATATTATGTTATTTAAAGTATTTGTCTGCCATAATATAGATTATGTAAACAGATGCGAAAATTTATAGCTAATTTTACTCCTACCTATTAGCATTGTAGCTGTATTATGTATAAGATTTTGGTTCTTCGCTATTTCGTGTGGGTAGTTTAAAATAATTGATTTATATTTGTAAATGGAAAGTAAAGAATTATTCTCGTTGGCTCTTAATTTAGAGTCTCCTTGGTACATCAAAGATGTCTCAATGGAACGTCCTGATAAGTCAAAATCAGGCACAATTAACATATCATTAGACTTTGCTCGTGGATCTCGATTTAAAGATTCCCATGGTATAGATTGTCCGGTTCATGATACAGTTTGTAAAACTTGGCGTCATTTAAATTTCTTTGAGCATACTTGTTATATTCAAGCTCGCGTACCTCGTATCATCACGAGCGAAGGTAAGGTTGAACAGGTACAAGTATCTTGGTCTCGTCCGGGCAGTGGCTTTTCTTTGTTGCTTGAAAGTTTAGCAATGCTTTATATTGAGTCTGAAATGCCAATGAAAAATGCCGCAAAATTACTAAAAATCTATGATACTAGATTAAGTAGAATTTTTAATTATTGGGTCAAGCGTGCAATAGCCAATGATGAACAAAAGGATATAGTAAACATCGGAATTGACGAAACATCAACCAAGAAAGGACATAACTATGTATCTACTGTTGTTGATATGGATTCTAAAAGAGTTGTTTTCGTAACTCAAGGTAAAGATCAATCCGTAGCAGAGAAAGCAGCTAACCATCTTGAAAACAAAGGATGTCCGGTTTCAAATATTCAACATGTTAGCATTGATATGTCGCCTGCATTTATTCATGGAGCAACAAAACATTTTCCGGAATCTAAAATTACTTTTGACAAATTCCACATAGTTAAATTACTAAATGAAGCTATAAACGAAGTACGAAAAATGATGCGAAAAGGTAATGATGAGATAAAAGGTAGCAAATATTTATTTCTTAAGAAGAAAACTGATTTGTCCAATAAAGAATTAGATCACATGGAATACTTACTCAGCACATACGATAATCTGGCTGAAGCTTATAAACTAAAAGAAATGTTTCAAGACTTTTGGGAACTTACAAATAGCCAAGAAGC
>SAAR01000990.1 GCA_009916335.1 Erysipelotrichia bacterium
TTAGATCATTAATAACTTCAGATAATTTGTCCTCGATAATATTTTTTTCAATTACCAAAGCCTCAGCTTGTTTTTCAAGTAAATCAACGCTAGTATCAGGATCAATATTCATTTGCTGTAGCTTTTCTTTTGCTTTAGATTTAGTGATTTCATCATCACTTGATGCACCTGATAAAGTTTTTAAAACAAGATTTAACTGTATAATTTTATCTTCAGCAGTAACAAGCTGCGATTTTATTTCCGCAATCATATCATCAAATTTACTGGCCAAAAGTTCGAACTGTTCTCCATTAGTAACTTGATTATCAGAGAGAAAATTAAGAGCTGATACAAGGTCATCAATCATTCTTAATTCCCTAGGTTTGCGAACTGGGATCGTTTGATTAAAGTAGCTGAGTTGATTGACTAATGTTTTGCCAGTCAAATATTTATTGAACTGACTTTTTTGGCCATTCATAAAATAGAAGTAGTCATTTTCTTTGACGAATAGCTCTAATGTACCGTCATTATTTTTTTCCAAAAATTTATTATGGATAAAAATCAATCCATTATTACCTGTGCCGTATTCCATATCAATATAGATGCCATGATTGGTCTTTTTATCAATTTGCCAAGGCTCGATTTTAGCATTTAATTCAAAATCATTAACTTCAGCTTGATTTTGACTATCAAAAATTTGTTTGATATTTTCTAAGTCAGGTACAACAATGTTATCTTTCAAACGTTCCATAATCCCTGCGCTGTCATATCGGCCATCATATTTTTTTAGCTTTGTAATTGAACGACTTCGAGTTGGCCTTAATTGAGGTTCGTCTAGCAGTTTATATTTTGCGTACTTGCCAGAGAAGTCAATGTCCAATTTCAAAGCACGAGATTTTAAAACAAAATCATATTGGTCTTTGGAGTTTGCAAGTAGAAAATCAACACGCTTTTTAATTTCACGTTTAAAGGATTTTTCACGATTATAAATCTGATAGTCCGTGAAATTTTTAAAGTTTGACTTATCATGTTCAATAATTTTAGCGCCCGCATAGTCCGCATGCTTATCAGAGATATGCTCATAAACTTTTTTGGTTGATTTAGTCCAACGAAACTTTTTATGTGTTTCAAGATTGATTGCATTGAAGATAATATG
>SAAR01000991.1 GCA_009916335.1 Erysipelotrichia bacterium
GGACTATGTTTGATCCAAAAATATTTCCAGAAATTTTAGATGGCACTGAAAGCGGATATCTTATTGCTGAATCTAAAATAAAAGAAAGAGCTAAAAACTTTCCTAAATCTTATAAAAGGAAAAGAGCAGATAAAATATTAAAAAAAATTGTTTCAAATTTAAGCAAAAATTTAAATAACATAACATTTGAGAACAATCAAAAAGCCTTCAATCTATTCAATCAACATTTTCAATTTGTTAGTGGTGTTGATGGTGTGGGTGCTTTTAGTGTACACAAAAATGAAGAGAAAGGACACAATCTTTTTTCACATTGGGCAAAATGGCCTTCAATAGCTATTAATATATCTAAAATCGTTGATAATAATGGAGCACCTAATGTTAAAGAGTTACGAGATGTTATATCTAAGGTTTTATATGCTTTAGATTCAACTATAACTTCGACAGAATACTTAATTGAAAAGAATGAAGAACGTTTTAGTATCAATAAGGTTGTTGGTTCATTAGAATCCGTATTAGAAAAGCACTTGAATAGACCTATTACACTCATTAGATGTGGTGGTAAAGATCAAATCACAAGCGTGAGAGAACAATGGAACGATGGTGCTAATACGCTTGCGATTGCTCCAGGTAAAGTGATTGTTTATGACAGAAATCATGTCACTAACCAAATGTTAAAAGATGCAGGTATTACCGTTTTAGAGATTGAATCTAGTGAATTATCACGTGGCCGAGGTGGCCCCAGATGCATGAGTATGCCCATAGAAAGAGAAGAAATATAGGAGAAAACACATGAACTTAAAAGGTAGACATTTACTCACATTGTTAGACTATTCAACCGAAGAAATTCAGTATTTGCTTGATTTAGCTAAGCGATTGAAAGATGAAAAGAAGAAAGGTATCAGTCATAAAGTTTTGTCTGATAAAAATGTTGTTTTACTATTTCAAAAAGACTCAACACGTACACGTTGTGCCTTTGAAGTAGGTGCACTTGACTTAGGTATGGGTGTTACCTATATTGGTCCTACAGGATCTCAAATGGGTAAAAAAGAATCCGTTAAGGATACTGCTCGTGTTTTAGGACGCATGTATGATGGTATTGAGTTTAGAGGCTATCTTCAATCCGATGTACAGATG
>SAAR01000992.1 GCA_009916335.1 Erysipelotrichia bacterium
CGCATTTCTTCTTGATAAGTGGATAGTTCATTCTTCATACCCTCAAGATTACCATTGACTTTTGAAGTTAGGCTTTCTTCCATGATGGTTAATTTATTTTGCATCTCTTCTTTATAACTATCTAAAGATGTTTTAATCGAAGTTTCCGCAATTTTAAACTCTGAAGAAATTTTTTCTTTTGTGTTGTTGACTTCTTGGGGGAAAGTTGCGACATTCTCTTTTACCTTTTTAAGATTGGTATAAACTGAACCAGCAAGTATTGCTAATCCAGGGGCCGTTGCAATAACACCTTGAAGGACTTGTGGTCCAAATTCTGCTAAATTCATATTTATTCTCCTTTATATTTTAGACAAAAGTGTGATACGTTTATATGCCTTTTGCCATTTTGGTTCAAACTTAAATCTTTTCTGTGCCTTTCGAATACGTCTTGCTAAAAATACAGCGAAAATATAATAAAACGCTTTTTCGGCTGCGGCTGGTGAATATAAAAACCCTATGTATCCCCTAGCAAATCTTACAAAAAACTTAGGCAAACCCATAGGAATAAACGCAAAAGCATACCAAACAAGATTGCCTAAAATCCATTGAATCAAAAATATTACAGCTACCAAGGTATTTCGTATAGCAAACTCTCTCAAGCGATGTACATTAACTTTAAGATACATACGAAACACGTGAAACTTAAATCCTAACATTTAATCACCCCTTTGTGGGGAGAACGAGCCTATAACAACTCGTTCATTTCTTGTTGTGTAATCTTGCCATCTAGAACCATTTTTTGAAGTTTTTCAAAACGTAAAACATTTTCAGGTTTGTCTTTAATAAGATAACTGAATTGTTTTGTAATAGGAACGCTAAATAAGCCCTTGCAGCCCATGAAATCCACCCAATATTCATGAAGGCCAATACATACTATATACCATTAGTTAAAACCCATATGCTTAAAACGATTGGAAACATATTCCATGTAAGATATGGTTTTGTCCAACTCCATACTCTAGCTAATTGCCGTAATGCGTATTGGATTGCTCTTTGCATAAGTCCACGTATGACCTATAAGCTATGTATTCTGGGTCTTGTGCATTTAGAATGCCTTTGTTGATTAGTGCAAATTCAGCGTCTTGGGTGTATC
>SAAR01000993.1 GCA_009916335.1 Erysipelotrichia bacterium
AATATTGGTGGTGCTTTAGAGGTAACTTATTCAGCGGACTTAATGGGTAGGATAGATGAAAAGGGCTTTGTCTCTTATGTTTATTCTGCTGATACTATCCTAGGACGTATCTCAGCTAAAGATGTACGTGTTGTTGACAAAGGTCTCATGCTTATGGAAGATGTTTTTTGGGACTATGTGCATGACCCGCATTTATTAGTTGCAGGTGGTATAGGTGGTGGTAAAACCGTATTTTTACGTTCTATCTTAAATGGACTACTTAGAGTAGGTGTTGTTGAAATATTAGACCCTAAGCAATCTGACTTTGAATCTTATAGTCAATTAGATGTTTTAAAAGATAGAGTTGAAATTGATTTAGTTCAAATGATGAATAAAATCAAGCAATTCAAAGAAAACATGGAAATCAGATATGCCACAATGCGTCAGTTCAAGAAAGATAGAAACGAAAAAGAATTGGGCAATTTTCAGTCGTATGATTTGAAACCTGCTTTCTTGATTATTGATGAGTTCCCCTCATTTCGTGCAAGTATGCTTGAACAAAGGGAGTTAGTACCAGAAGCTGAAATTGTTATGGGTGCATTAAAGCAGGTTATCTTAAAAGGTCGTCAAGCTGGCTTTTTTGCGATTATCGCAACTCAGAATGTAAAAGCTGATGATTTGCCGTCTACTCTCAAAGATAATATTATGACACGTGTTTCAGTTGGTCGTTTATCTCAATATTCTTATGAAGTGATTTATGGCGAGGAAAACAAAAATAAATATTTCAAGTATATTGAACAAATTAATGGCGAACGTGTTTATGGTCGTGGTTATTATGGTGTATTTGGTAGTCCTGCTAGGGAGTTTTTCTCTCCTGAATTACCTGATCCTAAAGAGTTTTCTTTTTATGATGAGTTTGAAACTTTAGAAAGACTTGATTTGGAATTTGATAAGCAAGATGTTGTTGTCAAAACTTACACTGCCAAAGAACTATCAGATGAATTGAAACTTGATTATCGAGTTTTCAAAAAGTATAAATCTGAGTTTGAAACAGCTGGTCAAGAATTTGACAAAACTTATAGTACTAGTGATTTGATTATGTTTGAAAGGGCAATTGAGTGTAGAAAATCTGGTAAAACTTACCAAGAAGCT
>SAAR01000994.1 GCA_009916335.1 Erysipelotrichia bacterium
GTACCCGATGCATAAATAATCTTTATATTATTCGGGCCCACAGGTGTCGGCTCCTTCAACCTTTTTACGGTCACTTTATTTCGTATTATAACAGTTGGAAGATTGTATTTCTTTTCAATATAATCCTTTAGCAAAGGTGTAGAAACAATACACGCGTCCATCTTCTTAATAAGTTTTTCATACGATGTAGCTACAAACATAGCTTCTTCGATTGGCCACTGTCCACCTTTCACAGAGCCAATCTCATGGACATAAGCTGGAAACACCAGATCATCTGTTTCCCCAATACATTTTACATTGTATTTTCTTGCACAGTCCAGGTACTTTCCAACATTTCCTTGCTCTTCAAAACATCTTTGAAAGATGACACTAGCAGATGAAGCTATAATTTTTTCTGCATCTATCATTGGTGTTGCTGCATGAATCAAGGTAGAATCTATCCCCTGATTTTTCAATGCATCAGCCAAATGAATAGCTCTATATCTTGTGGAACCATTGTCTAATCCTGCTGACGTGACGATTGTTATGTGCTGCGCTGCATTTTGTGTTCTAAATGTGATAGGTTTAAAAAATTCATCATGCTTTTTAAGTCTGTATTCGAAATTCGTGTTGTTTTTAACCAGTTGTTGATACGTAACAAACTCATGATGGCCGCCTAATCGAACCTCAAAATTTCCTAGAGTAGCCTTAATTAAATCACTCTCTGAATTTACTAATGCTTCAAATATTTTGAAAAAATAATCTTTAGAAATTTGTTCAGGAAAAAACTCTGCTTTTGCATCAGCTAACATTTCAAAGTAAATCTCTGCTCCCATTTGAAGTTTTTGAGCCACAATAAACTCATTTGATGGGATTGGCTTATCTAAATCTTTATACAAAACTTCTGCAATTCCATTATTTATCTGAAAGCTACTAGCTGATGGTTCTGGTGCAGAAAAGAGTACTTCAAACAATGTGGTATTATCATCTAAAAACTTTGCGTACATTGAAGGATCACCACTGTCAAATAATAAAGACGAATGAGATAAACTTTTATTAATGCGGTCCCTAGAACCGACATAACTACCAATTATTTTAGTAGATGAACCAATTACTTTAATAAACTTGTCTAGTCGAGACTGAATATTTAG
>SAAR01000995.1 GCA_009916335.1 Erysipelotrichia bacterium
CCTTTAGGTTTGAGTATGGATGAAAATAGATTTAAATCGAAGTTAAAAGAAGCTCTTAAAAAAGAAAAACCAAAAAATGAAACAACACCACAGCAGGAAGACGATCAGCATTTAAAACCACGAGGTTTTAAACCGCGATAAAAGAGGCTTTAAGCCTCTTTTGTCGGTGCGTCTATTTGTTGATAACGTTTATAAAGAGCTATAGCACCGTGTTTTGTAGTTCCAAGAGCAATACCAACATCTGCCCATTTCATCCCGCTTTCACGTAATACAAAGGCTTTTAATCTTCTTTGTTTTGCTTCTTTCTCATAGTCTTCACGAGGTAAAGCAATCAACTTCCTGACGGTTCTATCACTGATATTTAATCTTTGAGCCATTTCTTTGGCTGTTTTATTCCTTTTTACTGTATGTAATGCCGTCATATTTTACTCCTCATTAATCATTATTGCTTTTTCTAAAAGTGTTTTTGTATGTAGCTTTTGTTTTTCTGTTCTTTTAGATCTTCTTGCTTTCTGTTTTTTACTCTGAATATCATGAAGTTTTTCGTTGCTAAACTCTTTCCAACAAAACTTAGCTATACTTTTTGCCGTTGATACAAGTTCTTTGTAAGGTAATAGATTATTATAGTTAGCAAAGCTATTGAATGTTTCGCATTTCAATAATAACTCTTTATAAAAAGCATCGAATGAGCTTTCATTCTTATATTTTAGCACGTTTTTATAAGCCCATTGCCTTTGTGTATCAAATATTTCAACATTACGACCAAAAGCAAACTCTGTATTTTCTCTTTTCTTTGGGTCTTCTAAATCATCAAAACAATCAGCTAAATCATTAAGTTCGTATAAATCAGCACCAGACCAGAACGGCGACCAGTGAGGACTGTATGGATTTTTAGTAATCAGTCCAGCATAACCAAGATCAGCACCTAAACGAGTAGCCATATTAAAATAAACAGCTCTGGCAAACTTTACAGGCTTCTGTCTGCTTTTCTCTGTTGATGTTATAGGAGCATTAAGCATATAACCGTAATGACATCTACCAGAGTCTGGTGATTTTGTTATAAAAGACGGGATGGGCAAATGAGCATTTTCAAACTCGTAAAAGCAGTTTTCTTTGTCTAAATCAAATA
>SAAR01000202.1 GCA_009916335.1 Erysipelotrichia bacterium
TTGCGCATGTGGAGAGTGAGACTTTAGAAGACAAACATATCGAGCTTTTTGGAAAATTAGAAGACGCCATCAAAGCTAAAAAATGTGTCCGGTTTGACTATAAAAAACATAGCTTTGAAGTCAAGCCTCTAAAATTAGCATTCTTTGATGGATTTTGGTACTTACTGGCATTGGATATTGAAAATAGTGATAAATTTAAAAAATTCCATCTTAAATCGATTGCTACTTTATCCCTTGGAGAAGTGAGTTTTTCTTTAGCAACAGATTTGGAAGAGAGGCTTAGAAAAGCCAATTCTATTTGGTTTGATTTGGATAAAAAGCCAATAGATGTGCATTTACTCATTGATAAAGAGGTCATGACCTATTTTGAAAGAAAGCCTTTAAGAGGGCAGAGCATTGTCGGCAAAGATACCGATGGTTCTACTGAAATCATGATATCCATTACGCATGAAATGGAAATTCTACCACTTATTTTTTGGTACATCCCCTATATTAAAGTTCTTTATCCCCCATCGCTAGCAGAGGTTGTTAAAAAAAGAACTCATGATTATGTGAAAAGTTTAGGAGCATAAAAAGACATTTATATGTCCGCATCTTGGTGTAAACTTTTGCCTATAAATAACCTAACATCACATAAAAGGCATCAAATGACACCAAAAAAAACAATTTCTATTCCTCTAAATAAAGCACCTATCTGCCTAAGCTTTCTTCAGCGCATTATGGATTTTAGTGGTTGTCTAAAAATATCCGACGAAGTATTATCGCAAGTGAGTATTACGGGTATGTGTCAATGTCAACAAAAAGATTGTTCAACGTTTTATTTGAAGCGAAGCAAAGAATGGAGCGAAGAAGCGCAAGGAGCCTATCTTATAGACAGTTCGAAAGGAATTACCATTATTCATTTGGGCAAAAAGGGCTACATGGAAGTTGAAGCACTTATGTATGATGATTTTCCTTATAGAGCCGAGTTAAAAAGAGTGTTAAAAAGTAATTTTAAAGATCCAGCACCCAAAGAGTATGCAAAACTAGATGCCTATTTTTCCGACCTTGCTTCAGGAGATATGCAGACTATTGTTCTTGATGAATAGATTAAACTTCTAGGAACCAGTGTGATTATTACAACACACTAAATTCCCCCTAAAACCTTAAAACTATCTATCTTTTAGGCTTACAAATGGGCAATGTTTTGAAAAATGATTATTTCTATTTTAAGACATTAATATGTCCAAATAAAGCAGTATTCTTTTAAATAAAGGGAGAAAAAATGGATATACAACTAGATAAAGCGTCTCTTAGAAAAAATAAACTGTTAAAAAAAGACTTTATACAAAGGAAAAGGATTCCAGTACAAATAGTGCTTGATGGATTAAGCAATGCATATAATATAGGTGTTATCATCCGTATTTGTGAAGCTTTTTGCTTTGAAGCGGTACATTTATGTGGAAAAACGCCTAGTCTTTCTTCAAAAAAAATTCAAAAGACAAGTAGAAAATTAGAAAGATGGATTAAAATTTATGAAGGCAGAACGACAAATGAGACACTAAAAATTTTAAAGGAATTAGACTATATGGTATTGGCAGCTGAATTAAGCAGTGATAGTCAAGAGTATACACGTGTAAGGTATCCCGATAAAAAGATAGCGCTTGTTTTTGGAAATGAAAAGAATGGTATCTCTTCAGAAGTCTTAAATTTGTGTGATCAGACGATCCATATTCCACTTTTTGGAATGTCAAATTCTTTAAATGTCTCTAGTGCGGCAAGCATAATGCTAAGTCATATTTTGAGTACAAAATTCAATGATTTTTTTGATACTGAAAATAATTTGGAAAGCCAATTAGGGTAAAAAAGTGGAAGAGGGGAGCTGAAGGAGAGGAGAGTGTTCAAAGATTCATCATTTAATTCAATTAAAGGTTAAAATACGGATTTCAATTCAAAAATCCCTGCAGAATTCTGCTATTCGTCTAACATTAAGTTATAATATCGCTACCATAAGGAGGAATAAATGCTCACAAAACAAGATGTGTTAGATTATCTTAAAAATCATAAGCAATATTTCCATGATCATTATGGCCTAGAAAAAATTGGTTTATTTGGTTCATTTGCGAGGGGAGATTACTCAACTTCAAGTGATATTGATATACTTTTTGAGGTAGATACTAAGAAAAAGTTTTCTATGTTTAAATATTTAGAACTGAATAAATATCTAGAAGATGGGTTTAAAACAAAAGTAGATTTAGTAAGAGAAGCGTCGCTCAAAGAAGGCATAAAACCTTATATTCACAAAGATCTAATTTATGTTTAAATCTCAGCGTGATTGGACGCTATACGTCAAAGATATCTTCAGGGAATGTGAACGTATTGAAACTTTTGTTTATGGCATTACGTATGAACAATTTACGGATAATATTGAAAAAGTGTATGCTGTAGCCAAAGCGTTTGAGAATATTGGAGAAGCAGTGAAACAGCTGCCTCAAGAATTAACTTCAAAATATCCTAATATTCCATGGAGTGAAATAGCTAAAATGAGAGATGTATTAACACATCATTATTTTGGCTTAGATGATAAAGTATTATGGGATACGCTTGATGAAGACTTTAAGCTCTTTAAATTAACAATAGAACAAATGCTAAAAGAAATAGGGTAGTGTACTTGTTTGTTCTCGTATAAACAGTGTTCAAATTTAACTTTGAAAATCTAAATTTTCAATAATTAGCCTCGAATTTAAAATTGACATGGATTATTCATTCTCGAGATATTTAAACTCATGCTAAACTATAGATTTGCTTCAAAAGTCCTCTGTTAATTCTTCCTTGTGGCTAGTCTATGGACACTATGCTGTCCATCGGTTTTGTTACAATGGCATAAAATATTTGTTTTTAATAGAACAGCTCTAAAATGATATATGAGGGGCCATTGCATGGAAAATAGCACTATACTTATTGAATTAGCAAAAACAATTTATGATAAAAAATGGTGTTTTAAGCACTGTGGTCATTGTATGATGTGTGGCTCAATAAATGTTTTAGATGCTTTGTATGCGCTCCCACAAAAAGAAGTTGAAGAAGCTTTCCTATCCATCGATGAAACAATGACAGATAAATCATTAGAAGATATTCAGAAACTTTTTTCCTATTATGAAAGTGCTGGAGGGTTTGAACATTTTCAAGAATTTCATTGGGTGCCCCATTTAAAACTATTACACAATACAATTGATGTTAAAAAGATAAAAGAGAACTGGCAGTTGAAAAGTCAAAATAGACCAAACTGTAGCTATACACTTCTTCTAGATAGAATCAAATTACAAGAAAAGCTCTATCCTAAAAAAGAGAAAAATAAAATACCCTATGGCTTTGATGGAAGAGCAAAATATGAAGATTCTGATGATGAAATTATAATACGTCAAGGATGGTATGAGCGGTAAAAGTGCATTAGTGAACTTTGTACAGAAAAGTATTTAAATAAAAGTGACTGAGTAACTTATTAATAAGGCTTAATCAATTGTGTAAAAGATATAATAATTAAAAAAGGAGTGCGATTGAATTATAATACAGATATTAATATCATCGGAAGCATTCCAGATTACACACTCATTTATAAAGCCATCGAAAAACATGCCATCCAAGGGGGTGAGCTTGAAAAATCGATTATTGCTGATAATGAATTTGACTTTAGAACAGAAAAATCACGCAAACGATTTGTTTCCGCTCTGTATTCAGCCTTTCTCGCCTTTAAAACACCGATTCATCAAGCTGTCCTTGAAGATATTTTTAAATCTGACACTTCCTTATTTACCAAACAAATGGTGCTTTTTTGGCAATTTTCTATTATTAATACACTTTTTTTCGAAATCAATATCAATGTCTTTATAAAAAATTATTTCTCTGGTAGGGTATCTTTTCCAAAAGAGGATATTGAAGCATATATCAAAGAAATTATTTCTAAAAATCCAGAACTAAAAGATAAATGGTCTAAATTGACTATAGAAACAATTGCTTCAAAGTATTTGACGATTCTAAAAAAATTAGATTTAGTCGAAGGAAGTTTGAAAAAAAGTTTTAAGCATATTCAAATCTCGAACGAAGCATTGTTGATTTTTATAAACCTTGTTTTAACCGTTGAGCCTGAATGTTCAAATTTCTTTGATTCAAAATTATTTCCATTATGCTTTATATCTAAAGAAAATTTTCTTATTCGTGCGAAAGAGCTAGCAGGTAAAGATCTCATTGAGCTTAGCTTCAATGGGACATTACTCAAAATTACATCCAAAAATAAAATCCAGGATAATAACAATGTCTTTTCAGACTGAACATCAAAAAAAGCTTGAAGATTTAACCTATCAACTCAATAACCTAGAAGAACTAAGAAGAACAGCCAATGGTGGAAATTCCATCCTTTTTACATTCCCGCCAAAAGAAGAGCAAGAGTATATTGATTTGCTGCATCTCCATTATCAAGAAAAAGCAAAATTTATAGATATTAGCAAACTATTGATTTCTTTTATTGATTCTTACGGCTGGGAAGAGTTTGAAGAACTTTACAAAGATTTGAAATCAACACCGTACCTTTTATTTAAGTCAGACGCTCCAGAAAAAGACCTATTTGATAGCATTATTGATGCTATCTCAGAAGCAAACAATCAAGATAAAATTCCTATTCTTATGCGAACAGGGATACTTTGTGGCACAGGGATAGAAAATCAAAATATTATGGAACATAGAGTTGTTATGGCACTTAAACATCCGTTGGTGATTCTCTACCCCGCAACATTCAAAAATCACGATCTTATGTTTCTTAACTTTCGTCCAGCCAATAAATACAGATGCACTGTTGTAGCATAATAAAGGAATTTCGATATGACTATTAGCGAACTTTTGACTATTGATTTAAACGAAGATATTAAAAATGTCATTGACCTTGAAGATAAAAATGAGGCAGAAATTCAGCAAGAAATTGAAGATTATATTATCACGGAAGGTATAGCAAAGCATCTTTTAGAATTCACAGATAGATTTACATCAAACACCAAAGAAACAGGTGTATGGATTTCTGGATTTTATGGCTCTGGAAAGTCTTATTTTGGAAAGATGCTAGGGTATATTATTAACAATCCATCGATCAACGGAACACCTGCGAGGCAAAGATTTATTCCCAGAATCAAGGGAATTAAAAACGAGAATTTTTTAGAGAGTAATTTACGAAGTTTAGATGCCATCAATACGACTGTTATTTTTATGGATATTGCAAAACAAAATACAGAAACAAGTTTAGCTTTTACTTTATTTGCTAACTTTCTAAAGACCCTAGGACTTAGAAATGATGTTTTTGGCTATATTGAGTATGAGCTTTTATTAGATGGCAAATATGAAGAATTTAAATCAAAAGCCATAGAACTTTTTGTAAAACCATGGGATGAAATCAAACAAAGTCATCGAGAAATTGCAAAAGCCATGCGTTTAATTCATCAAGCGATGGGTTATTCAGAAGCAGACTACAATGACATGAAGCAGACCTATGACAATGCTATCACCACATTTTCTGCCACAACACTTAAAAATGAACTCGAAAAGTATTTAAAAATAAATAGTGCTCAAACTATTGTATTCATGCTTGATGAAGCAAGCGAAGCAATAAGCCAAAATAAATTTTCTCTTTTAGATTTAGAGGGCATTAGTGAAGCCCTTTCAAGTATTTCCAATAAGGTCTGGACAATTGCAATTGCGCAAGAAAAACTTGATGATGTTATTAACAACTGTAATATCAACCGAAATCAATTGATTAAGGTGACAGACCGTTTTAAAACAAAACTTCACTTAGAATCAACCGAAGTCGATGTGATAGTTAAAAGTAGACTGCTGTATAAAAAAGGAAGTTGTTTATTAAAATTACAAGAATTTCATCAAAAAAATGATGGCTTAATCAGTGAAGGAACTAATTTAAGATCAGCTTTTCCAACAAAAACAGCCGATAGTGAAGAGTTTATCAC
>SAAR01000996.1 GCA_009916335.1 Erysipelotrichia bacterium
CTTTAAAGGTATTCATGATATTCCGACAGAATTAATTCTTCTTGATCATGAATATTCAGACGGTGCAAATGATGATCGTGAAGGAATTATTATTAATCATACAAGAAATTCTTTAGTTGAAATTAAACAAGACTTAATTTTACCTTATCTCGAACGGTAAAAAAGTGATTGATAGCTAAAATAAATTTAAAAAGGCATCTTGTGAAAAGGTGTCTTTTTTTAATAAATGTTGGCAATAACGTGTGTTTGTGATAAAATACTTATATTAAATGTTTTTATCTTCGTCATACTAATTGAGGTACAAAATGTCTATTGAAAATAACATTGATTTTGATCATCCATACTCTTTGCATAAAGTATGTGGATTAAATGATAATGTTTCGATTGCCGTTATCGGAAAACTAAATGATGATGAAGTATCATTTCTTGAAAGTATTGATTTTGAATTTCATGATGGTGGTTGGCCTTCCGAACTGGATGAAAAAGATCATCTCTTAAATGAAAAATTTCCAGTGAACCTCGAAGAAGCAGTCAAGGAAGATGGTTTTGTTTTATTTGGAGGGATCAACAAGTACGGTAATAAACTAATCTCAAAAGAAGATTTTACTAATTTTTATCGTATTTTTAATTCAAGATTTCCATTAATGGAAGGAAGAGAGTCACAAGATGGCGCATTCTCTTCTTATTTTGCTCATATTCATAATGACAATACTTTTAGTGAAATTAGAGGACAAATCAATCTTATCGTTGATAATCCATTAGGACATGCTTTGATTTCTCAATCGCTTGATGGTGTGTATCATAAAATTATTCCCCAAAAGGGAGACATTATTTTTCTTGATATTCATTGTGATCATGCGATCTTACCAAATGAAAGTAATGGGTTTGAAGAAATGCGAAAAAATCCCATGATTGCGGCTTATATCAGTTAAAAAAAGTTGACTTTTATAATCAGATACATTAATATATAGACTTCATAGGGGGAAAAGCCCATAGCTGTTTCGAAAGAAACTTTCCCCTAAAGTGCAAAGGTTGTAAGTTAAGAAGGCATGACCTATGGGAGTGTTGAGCAAATATGGCTCATTAGTGGTTCGAATCCAACGCCTTTGTAATTAGACTGTAGTAAAAG
>SAAR01000997.1 GCA_009916335.1 Erysipelotrichia bacterium
GAGAATAATCACCGTGTTATTCTAGAAGTTCTAGGGGTAAATTATCTCAGGCGTTATGGGGTAGAATTAAATGAAAAAAGTCGTGCGGAATGACGGTTTATACTAAAAAATTTCCTTAATCAATATGATTATACACCCATACATTTTAATGTAAATTACTTCTTTATACTTTCTCCATTATATAGAGAAAAGGATAGGAATGCATAAACGATGGAATGTATTGATTTACACTCACATGAAGCGCTTTGGAATGCTAAAAGATCTTTTTGATGAACATGCTATGAATTGTATTATATATCATAAGAATGAAACCCTTCATAATGCAATTATAAGAACTGAAGCACATGCCATTATTATGGATGTTACTTATGAAAATATAAGTGAGATTGTTCAGTTAAGGGAGTACTTTAATAAAGAAGAACTTATCATCATTGGTTTTTTAAAACAAAAAAGCCCTGGTGATATAAAGCAACTTTTTGATGCAGGTGTCGATGATTTAGTTGATACTATAAATGAACTGTTTGCCATTCGCCTTGTTAAAAATATGAGGTATGCTGAATTTGTAAGAGAAACAATTAAGCATTCACAAACAGATTATTTAACTAATCTTTATAATCGCCGTAGTTTTAATGAACTTGCAGAAAAAATTTGTAGCATTGCAAAATATGAAAACTCTAAAATGTGTTGCGCTATGATAGACATTGACCATTTTAAAAAAATCAATGATACCTATGGACATTTAGTAGGAGATGATGTTATCCAAAAAGTTTCTTCAGTTATAAAGACACATTTTCGGAAAAATGACCTTGTTGGACGTTATGGTGGAGAGGAATTTGTGGTTCTTTTACGAGAGATTTCATCTGAGAAAGCGCATGAAATCTTTGAATCTCTCCGTATTAAAATCAACGAATTGGTTATACATTCATTAAATCTGTTTGTACAAGTAGGCATTTCGATAGGAGTTTATGTAGGCTATGAATATTCGCTTAAAAGTCTCGTTGGTTTAGCAGATAACCTTTTGTATGAAGCGAAGGCAGGAGGTCGCAATAAAATTGTCTTGCAATAAAATTGTCTTGGAAAGGTTCTTAACAATACTTAATCAAAATTTTTATAGAAACATTACGAAAA
>SAAR01000998.1 GCA_009916335.1 Erysipelotrichia bacterium
CTCAAATATAGTATTGAGTTTCAGTATACAAATAGTGAATTTATCGAGCAATCAATTTCTTGATTTTTCCGCTTTTTTCCACATTAGGTCATTTTCTTACCAGTTGTAGTAGGTAAAATACTTACCACCATTTCCCAATAGATACCAACCGTTACTCGATATTTCTTGATTTGGCAATTTCTCACCAGTTAAGGTTAAAGAGCCCCCAAAAACACTACCCTTTAAGGTTAACAGAGACTCCAAAATCATCCATAATCAGTTCTAAAACATGAACTGATCAAACAAAAAAATGCCCTTAATGGGTGTTTTTTGTTTTTACGATATGATGTGTTGCTTATGTGCCATTTAAATGTTATAATAAAGGCACGAAAGCAACAAAGAAGGTGTTTTTATATGAATTACACGGAAACTATAATAGACTATATGAGCAAAAATCAAGGCTACATCACTAACAAAACGGTAAAAAAAATGGGGATTCCTACGATATATCTCACAAGAATGGTAAAAAATAAAGAAGTAAATAGGGTCGATAGAGGTATATATGTATTGCCTCATGTTTTTGAAGATGTACTTTATACCTATTACCTAAAGTATCAAAAACTCATCTATACAGGAAATACTGCATTGGTGCTCAATGGCATGTCTAACCGTTCTCTAAGGAACATAGAAGCCAATGTTAGATATAATTATAATACACACCGTATAACTGAAATAGATGTATATAGGGTGAATGATACAGTATACAATTTGGGAAAAGTATTTATTGAAACCCAAAAGACCTGCGTTATTAACTGAATCATGTATTTTAAACATAGTTTGTGGTTGCTTATCTGTAGGCTTTGATTATCTTTAACCTTGAGAAATAGTTCTTAATTCTATCGCTTCAGCAATGTGGACACCCGTGATTACTTCTTTTTGATCTAAATCGGCAATTGTTTGCGCAACTTTTATTATTCTGTCATGACTACGTGCGCTAAGACCCAAACTTGCAAAATATTTTTCAAGCAGTTGTTCCGCCTGAACTGTCAGGTGACATTGCTTTCTAATTTCCCGGCGCCCCATTTCTGCATTACAGTGAAGCTTTGTACCTTTAAGCCTGGCAAGCTGGAGTTCTCTTGCGGCTATA
>SAAR01000203.1 GCA_009916335.1 Erysipelotrichia bacterium
ATCTTCATCTAAGTAATACTTGTGAATAATTTCTTTTGCGGCATTATGATCCCCAATCCATGCAACACGTCCTTCTTCGTGATACATAAACACTTCATCACCTTTTCCTAAAATTAATACCGTATCTGCTACATTGGCACTTTCAATCGCCATGCGAATTGCATCATAACGATCTTCAATAAAAACATTTTTAGTGTTCTTAATTCCCTCTTTAATTTCATTCGCAATATCCTTTGGATTTTCATCACGAGGATCATCTTCCGTTAAAATAATCAAATCACAATACTTATCAGAGATTTCTCCAAACACTTTACGTTTTGCTTTATCTCGTTTTCCTGCACTACCAAATACGGCAATAATATCACTACCATCTGGTGTGATTTCTTTAGCATATTCATATATTTTCTCCAAACCATCTGGGGTATGGGCAAAATCGACGATAATTTGAAAAGGTTGTCCTTCCTCAATCATTTCTAGTCGTCCTTCAATTTGTTTGATGCCATTTACATAAGCTAACACTTCTTCAATAGCTACCCCACTCTCTACAATTGCTGCAATCGCTGCTAATAAATTATAAATGTTATACATCGCTACTAAATTCGTTGTTACTTCGTATTCTTTTTCTTGGTATAGCAAAGTAAATGAGGAAGAAGCTGTTCCTAACTTAATGTGATTAGCACGATAGGTTGCTTCTTTTTCGATTCCATAGGTTACAACACGAGTGGGACAAATGGCATACAAATCATTAAATTTAGGATCATCAATATTTAAAATAGATACGCCATCTTTTTTCATTCCTTTGAATAACTTTGTTTTTGCATTAAAATAGTTTTCCATCGTTCCATGGAAATCTAAATGATCGTATGTAAAATTCGTAAAAATAGCAACATCAAAATCAATGGAATCGACACGTCCTTGTTCTAAGCCATGAGAACTCACTTCTAAAGCAACAGCTTTCACATCTGCATCAACCATATCCTTTAAAATTTGGTTCATTAAAATAGCATCTGGTGTTGTTAGATCAGGAGCTAGTTTTACATTTTGATAGGTAATCGCAATGGTACCAATATAGCCACAAGGTGCAAAGTGATTATAAATATCATTGATGATATTTGTTACACTACTTTTTCCATTCGTACCTGTTACGCCAAATACAAGCAGTTTTTCACTTGGGTGATTATAGAACTTCGCAACCACCTTGTTTAATGTATCATTTACATTGGCTACCTTAATGTAGGTAACATGTTCATCATAATGTTCAATATCTTCGCTATGCACAATCGCAACAGCCCCATGTTCAATCGCTTTTTGTATGTATTTATGACCATTTGTTACAAAACCATCAAGGCAAAAAAACATTCCCTGTTTTTTGACAGTTCTTGAATCTGTATGTAAAGATGTGATTTCGATTGCTGGTGCGTTTTCAAATATTGCTGATAATTTCATAAGATCCTCCTACTCACTATATAGTATGCCATCTTTTAAACTCGTTATCTTAACTGTACACAACATGTTGACTTCCCCTTTATTGACACTTGCTTTAAGAGGGATATATTCACTCGTATGACCAAATAAATAGCCATCTTTTTCATATTCAAATAAAACGTCTACTTCTTTATTCACAAAGTACAACTTATAATCATTATAGTGCTTTTTCGATAAAAGGGAAACTTTTTGACATCTTTTCTTCTTTTCTGTATTCGTTAAATGATTATTTATTTCACATGCTTTTGTACCATCACGTTTAGAAAAAGGAAATACATGTATAAAGGAAAATTGTATCTTTTCTACATTACGCAATGTTTCTTCATAATCTTCTTCACGCTCATCTGGAAACCCCATAATCATATCGGTACTAATTGAAATCGTAGGGATAATGGAGCGAATCATCTGTATTTGTTCGATAAATTGTTCCACGCTATAAGGACGGTTCATCATTTTTAATGTACGATTACAAGCAGATTGAATCGGTATATGTAAATGATGTGCAACTTTAGGATGATCTTTCATAAAGTGAATAAACTCTTCACTAATTTCATTCATTTCAATAGAGGAAATACGAATACGTTCTAAGCCTTCTATTTTCTCTAGTTGTGTTAATAACGTTAGTAAATCAGTACCAATATCTCGACCATATCTTCCTGTATGAATCCCTGATAAAACGATCTCTTTATGATTGTTCTCTACAAGTTTTCTAGCCGTCATCAGTACTTCTTCAATAGGTAAAGAACGCTCTTTTCCTCTAGCGTAAGGAATAATACAGTAGGAACAAAACTGATTACAGCCATCTTGTATTTTTAAAAACGCTCTCGTGTGGTTGCTAAAAGAATGAATATCTAAGCGTTCAAACGTATCAACAGTTGTAATATCTTCAACTAATGATTGCTTTTCTTTACTTGCTAATAACTCCATAATTTTAGCTGGTAATTCATTTTTATGAGAACTTCCCACTAATAAATCAACATTTAATGCTTCTTTACTTGTCTGCACAAAACAGCCAACGACACAAATTAGTGCCTTTGGATTGCGTTTTTGTGCCTGATGTATTTTTTGCTTACTCTTACTAGCAGCTGTATTCGTTACAGCACAGGTATTAATAATATAAATATCGGCAACTTCTTTAAAATCTACTTGTGTAAGTCCATATTGAAGCAATCCTTCAATATACCCTTGCGATTCATATGCATTTACCTTACAACCAAGTGTTCCTATTGCAAATGTTGTCATCTTTCTTCCTACTTTCTATTACAATATTTCATTGCTTTTTTTGCTATCTTTTCATTTATATTTTGTGTATCTAACAATAACTCGATATATTCTTTTTGATCATTTGTAAAATAAGCTTGTGCTATTTTTTCAAAATCACTCTCTGCATTGCTTAATGTTACATACTCTTGCAGTTTTAAGTCCTCTAAAAAGAATAAACGTTTACTTTGCTTATCATACATCGCTGTTTGTAAATCTTGCTCATACACAACTTGTAAAGAGGAGAAAGAAGAACGATAGGCACAAATCCCATAATAATCTTTCACAAATAAGTCTGTATAGTCTTTCATAATACGATAATACTGTTTTAATTCAAATAAAACAATTTCGTTTCGATAAATACGATTCATCTTTTCATCAAAAAAAGGAATATAGATAAGTGTATCATCAAAATTAAAACAAAGTAAATCTTTCATGCATTCTTCTACTTCATAATTCATCATACGCTGTTTTTCTTTAAAATCTAAATGAGCATAATAATCCTGCATTTTCACAATGCCATCTAAATACGCATTTTCAATCACTTTCTTATTATACACACCTTTAAATATGACTTCATTACGATAATAATCAAACGCATCTTTATCTATATAAGGAATGTTTTCTTTCGCAAAGCAAGCTTTCATTTCTTCTTTTTGTTTACTCATTTCTTTGCTTAGTTTAAAATCTAATCGCTTGTGTAGTAATTTATGTAGTTTATCCATACGCAACCTCTAATCTAAATGATAATGTGTAACATTCACCACAGACATCGCTGCTGTTTCTGCACGCAGAATACGTTTTCCTAATGATACACAAATAAAACCCTCTGCTTGTAACGTAAGGATTTCCTCTTGTGCAAAGCCACCTTCACTACCAATCACATACGTTATTTTTTTCACATCAGGGTGAGCAGATAATACTGCTTTTAAAGACTCACTAGTAAAATGAATATCTTCATAAGCAACGATATTTAATTCACTTTTATAACTGGCAATATCTTTAAAGCGAATGGGCGAAGATACTTGTACTAAGGTATCCCGTTTACACTGTTCACATGCTTCTAATGCAATCTTATTATAACGTTCAATCTTTTTATGATCCTCTTTATCTACTTTGACAATCGTTCTTGATGAAATCATCGGTATGATTTTACTAACACCTAATTCGCAACACTTCTGAATTAAAAATTCCCATTTTTCTTTTTTTATCATTCCTTGAATCAACGTAATTTCTATTTTTTCACATTGCTTTTCTAATGCATCCACAATCTTTGCTTTTACTGCTTTCTCTTCATAATAAATCGTCGCAAGAAAAGGACTGCCATTTGCATCAACAACTTTCACAACGGTATTTGCTTGCATACGCATTACCTTTTGAATATGATTACTTTGTTCTTTATCAAAAACCACTGGATTATTAAAGTTTACACTTTCTTTAATGAAATATTGTTGCATCTCATCAACCCCTTTAAGTCTTACATAATTCTACTACTAATGCATGACAATAATCAATTAATTTTTCACTAGATATTTTAAACATCGCTCCACGCATTCCTGCACTCACATAGATTTCATCAAATAAAATCGCTGTTTCGTCAATCAAGGTAGGCAGTGTTTTTTTCATTCCTATAGGGGAACAACCACCTCGAATATAACCTGTTAAACTTTGTAGTTCTTTCATATGTACCATTTCTACACTTTTCACATGGGCTGCTTTGGCGACTTTTTTTAAATCTAATTCTTGTGCCACAGGAATACAACAGACAAGTAATTGTTTGTTTGCCCCTCTTAACACTAATGTCTTAAACAATTGTTCTTCATTTTGTTTTATCACTTTCGCAATATGGACGCCTGATAAATCACTTTCATCTACTTCATATGTGATTACTTCATAGGAAATATTTGCAGCATCTAGCATACGCATTGCATTTGTCTTTTGCATAAAATGACCTCCTCATCTAAAAATAAGCTAGAAGATTAATCCCCTAGACTTTTTTTATATGCTTTTGTAAGATTGCGTTTGATCTTTTTCATCAAAGATAAATATTGTTCAATTTCTTCCTCACTAAATTCATCAAATTTATGGCTTATGTATTCATCTAATACCATGTCTGCTTTCACTAGTACTTTAATTCCCTGTTCACTAATGTTCACGCAAGTAGAACGTTTACTATGTTCATTTTTACTAATGGTAATAAAGCCACTTTTTTCCATACGTTTCAAGGAAATACCTACTGATGCACGAGATAAACCAAGATAGCGAGCAATGTCATACTGACTTGTATTTTTATGCAAGTAAATATACGCTAAAATATCAGGTTGTCCATCATGAATGTTTAAAGCAGACAAACGTTTATATTTTGTTTTTTCTTCTAACCAATTAATTTCTTTTTCTAATGAAAAAATTTCTTTGTTTTTCAGCATGTTAACACCTCAAGTCCATTATAAAGTATTGTCAAATGGATTACAATTACTTTTCTGCTAATTCTAACTTTCCTGTATTAGCCCATTGTTTCAACAATTTCACTTCATATGGTTTTAATTTACGATAGCTACCTTGACTTAAATCATCAACCTTTAAAATACCGAACTGTTTACGATGTAAACGTGTAACATGATAACCAAAAGCTTCCATCATACGTTTAATCTGGCGATTTCTACCCTCATAGATTGTTAGATCCAAAGACATTTGTTGTTTTTCATCATCTTTTTCCGTAACTTTATATTTCGCTGGTAATGTTTTAATCCCATCATCAAGCACTACCCCTTTTGTTAGTTGCATCAATTGTTCTTTATTTAAAATACCATTGATGGTTAAGTTATACGTTTTAGGAATGTGATATTTAGGGTGAATCATCATATTCGCAAATTCTCCATCGTTTGTTAAAATGAGTACCCCACTTGTATCGTAATCTAATCGTCCTACTGAATAAATACGCTCATTACAATCAATTAATGAAACAACGGTTAAACGATCAAATTCATCATCGCTAGTACACATACTTTTCTTTGGTTTATTCATCACAAAATAGACCTTGTTTTCTTTTGTGATTGCTTTACCATCAACCTCAATATAATCTGCTTTTTTTACTTTATATCCTAATTCTTGTAATGTTTCTCCATTGACCTTTACACGTCCTTGTAAAATCATTTCTTCTGCTTTTCTTCTACTTGCAACACCTGCTGCCGCAATTACTTTTTGTATTCTTTCCATAGTATCAAAAC
>SAAR01000204.1 GCA_009916335.1 Erysipelotrichia bacterium
GTGTTATCTTTACTAATAATTACTTTTTTAGCACTACCTAAATCTTCAATGCTTAAATCTTTTAATTCCATCTTCAAATCTTTAGAATAGAATTTTGCATTCGTTAAAGTAGCAATATCTTCTAACATATCTTTTTGTGCATCACCAAAACCTGGTGCTTTTGTAGCCACTACATTGAATGTTCCTCTTAATTTATTCACAACAAGGGTACTAACTACTTCATTTTCAATATCTTCTGCAATAATCAATAATGGTTTTCTAGCCTCTACCATCTTCTCTAAGACAGGTAAAATGTCTTGAATCGTCGAAATCTTTTGATCCGTTACCATAATATATGGATCTTCCATCTCAACTTCCATCTTATCACGATCACTTACCATATAAGGAGAAATATATCCTTTATCGTATTGCAATCCTTCACTCACTTCTAAATATGTTTCAAAACCGTTTGATTCATCAACATTAATGACACCATCTTTACCTACTTTTTCCATCGCATCAGCAATAATTCGACCAATCTCGCTATCTTGTGCAGAAATTGTGGCAACACTTTCAATATCGCTGTTTGTTTCAATCTTCTTAGATTTTTCTAAGATTTTTTCAGCAGCTAATTTACTCGCTTTTTCAATTCCTTCACGCATTAAGACAGGATTACTACCTTTATCAATTGCTTTTTTACCTTCATGTAACATTGCTTGTGCTAAAATAGTCGCTGTTGTTGTTCCATCTCCAGCAGCATCATTTGTTTTATTTGCTACTTCATAAACAAGTTTTGCACCCATGTTTTCAAATTTATCTTCTAATTCAATCTCTTTCGCAATAGATACACCATCATTCGTAATTAATGGTGAACCATAACTTTTTTCTAACACCACATTACGACCTTTTGGCCCTAACGTAACTTTTACTGCATTCGCAAGTGTATCCACACCACGCATCATACTTTCTCTAGCATCATTTGCAAATCTTAATTCTTTTGCCATATTATCATCTCCTATTATCTAACGATTGCTAAAATATCTTCTTCAGAAACAATTAAATAATTTTCATTCTCGTATTCAAATTCTGTTCCAGCATACTTTTTGAATACGACAACATCATCTTTTTTCACTTTCATAGGAACTACCTTCCCATCTTCAATACGCCCTTCTCCACAGGCAATTACCTTAGCTAATGAAGGTTTTTCCTTTGAAGTATCACTAAGAATAATCCCACTCTTAGTCGTTGTTTCTTCTACTTCCTTTTTCAATAATACATTTCCATACAATGGTTCTAACATATCATTACCTCCTTTGGCACTTAACTATAAAGAGTGCTAACACAATAGTATTATAACCTTTTTTAGCACTCTGTCAACCCCTTTGCTAATTTATCTATATTTTTTGTTTTTTGCTTAAAACAAAAATATTTTTTACGATAAATCAAACTTTTTTGTTTGTATTTTCATTACTTTTCGCTTTTTTATTGTATAATATTTTTGTTTCATTAAAATAAATGATAGAAGGAGAATATATGAGCAAGAACAATGATAATCGCAGAAACGAAATTACTAAGCTCGTTTTAACAAAAGGAAAAGTCCGTGTGGAAGAACTAGTGAACCTGCTTAATGTAACCGCTGAAACGATTCGTAGCGATTTAAGTTTTTTAGAGGCAAAAGGTATCTTATATCGAACACATGGTGGTGCTACTTCACGCAACACGAATATTGATGTTCCTATGGAAATTAGAATCAAGGAAGAAATGGAAATTAAACGCCAATTATCCTATCAAGCAATTAATTTTATCAAAGATGACGACATTATCTTTATTGATCCTAGTAGTACCGCTATTCCATTAGGAAGAATTTTATGTCTAAGAAAAAATTTAACGATTGTTACTAACTCCTTTGAATTAATTCCTGTTTTGGCTGAAAGTGAGCATAAAATCATTGTATTAGGTGGCACTTATTCAAAACTAGGGAAACGTACTTATGGTGGTTATGCCCTTGAATTACTTGGCTCTATTTATTTTGATGTCGCTATTATGGGAATGGACGGGTGTAAACATATTGATGGCCCTTCTACTTCTTCACTAGAAGAAACAGCAATTAATAGACTTGTGTTAAAACGTTGTAAGAAAAACATTCTAATGTCATCTGCTAGCAAGTTTAATAAGTCATCAAGCTTTCAATATGCTCGTTTTGAAGATTTCGATATTCTCATTACTTCTACTTTAAGTAAGCAAGACAAAGAAAGAATCCCGATTTCTACAATTATCGAAACAAATGTTGATGAAGATATATAAACAATAAGATAATACGAAAGAATCGTACAAAACTAATCCTACTAAAAAGATGTAAGACCTTATCAACCTTACATCTTTTTAGCATTCTTTAATGATTTACAATCGGATACTTTGAAGTTAATGCTTTTACTTCTTCCCATACCTCATTAATGACTTCTTTTTGATCGGCATGTTTTAACACTTTCGCAATCCACAAAGCAACTTGTTTAAATTCATTTTCTTTAAATCCTCTAGTTGTCATGGCTGCACTTCCTAAACGAATGCCACTTGTTGTAAAAGGCTTTTCTTCATCAAAAGGAATCGCATTCTTATTGCAGGTAATACCTGCTTCATCTAATAAATGCTCTGCTTGTTTTCCACTTAAATTAACACTTTTTTTCACATCAACTAGCACTAGATGATTCTCACTTCCATCTGCCACTAAATGAAACCCTTCTGCTTTTAAGGTATCACACAAGACTTGCATATTTTTTAATACTTGTTGTTGATACACTTTAAATTCAGGTTGCAAAGCCTCATAGAAACAGACTGCCTTAGCAGCGATAATATGCATTAATGGTCCCCCTTGCATACCTGGGAAAACATTACGATCTAAATCTTTCGCATATTTTTCTTTACACATAATAATCCCACCACGAGGACCACGCAATGTCTTATGTGTTGTGCTTGTTACAAAATCTGCATAAGGAATAGGACTAGGGTGTAACCCTGTGGCAACTAACCCTGCAATATGTGCCATATCAACCATTAAATATGCTCCTACCTCATCTGCAATCGCTCTAAACTTTTTAAAGTCGATAATCTTTGAATAAGCACTCGCTCCTGCAACAATCATCTTTGGTTTCTCTGCTAGTGCAATTTTTCTTACTTCATCATAATCAATCATCTCTGTTTCTTTATTTACTCCATAGGAAACAAAATGATACAAACGACCAGAAAAATTTAATGGATGTCCATGCGTTAAGTGTCCTCCACTCGCTAAATCCATTCCCAATACTTTATCACCAAAGTTTAAAGCGGTTAAATAAACTGCCATATTCGCTTGTGAACCTGAATGTGGTTGTACATTAGCATGTTCACAACCAAATATTTCTTTTAAACGATCTCTTGCCAAATCTTCCACGCTATCCACATTTACACAACCCCCATAATAACGTTTGTGTGGATAGCCTTCTGCATATTTATTTGTTAGAATCGAACCAGCCGCTTCTAACACTTCACTTGATACATAATTTTCTGACGCAATTAATTCTACATTTAATAACTGTCTTTCTTTTTCAAGTTCAATCGCTTTTGCTACTTTTTCATCTTTCATATCCATTACCTCTTTCTTTTCATCATTATACTCCAGAACCATAAATGTGCAAATCAAAAGACATCTTTTATCTAAAAAAGGCACATGTTTTTCACATCTACCTCTTACTCTTATTCTTATTCTTTTTCTAATGCCATTACTTTATCAATTCTTCGTATATGTCTAGGATCATTAGAGAATGGTGTATTCACCCAAATACGAACGATTTCTTTTGCTAACTCAATCCCTATGACACGTTGCCCCATCGCTAACACATTACTATCATTATGATCTCTTGTCGCTTTTGCACTAAAACAATCATGAACTAATGCACAACGAATACCATCAACCTTATTGGCTGTAATACTTACACCAATTCCTGTTCCACATAGTACAATCCCACGCTCATTTTTATGCTCTGCAACTGATTTAACAGCTGGTGCTACCACATCTGGATAATCTACTGATGTTGTATCATAACAACCAAAATCCTCTACCTCATGTCCCATTGTTTCTAACATTGCTTTAATTTCTTGTTTGTACTCAAACGCTCCATGATCACATGCCATTGCTATTTTCATTTTCTTTCCTCCAATATTTCATCTATCATTGCTTGATTAATCAAACCTTCTCGTAAGATTTTAACATTTTCCTTCGTTGCATCAACAATCGTACTAGCTAAAGAAGATTTACTTTCGCCCATTACAACACCATCAATTCTACCATCTAATTGTGCCAACACTTCTTCTGTATTCGTGCAAGATTGCTCATTAGAAAGGTTTGCACTGCTGACTAACATCGCTTTGTTTAAACGCTTAATCATTGCCAACACAAATTCATCATCTGGCATACGGATTGCAATCGTAGCTAAACCATTGCTTACATAGCTAGGAATATTTTCCTTCTTTTTTAATACAATCGTAAATGCCCCTGGCATAAAATGCTTTATTAATCGTCTTGCATTATCATTAACATAAGCCACTTCTTCAATTTGTGATACATCTGCTACCATCATAGGAATCGGTTTACTATCAGGTCTAATTTTTGCTTGTTTTAATCGATTCAATGCACTTTCATCATCATAGCGAACACCTAACCCATATACTGTATCCGTAGGAAACGCAATAACCTTACCATCAATGATTGCTTGACTGACTTCATTAAGTGCTTGCTTACTGTAACGTATTGTTTTCATAAAAAAACCTCACTAACCTTTATTATCATAGCATTTTTTATCATGTAAAAAAAGACTCAGTATAGATTATTCCATACCAAGCCACTCTTTAATTTTACTTTTCGGCTTTACTTCTTCTAAACAGACTTTTCTGTTTTGATATTTACCTTTCATATAACTCCCTTTTCCATCTCCTTGATAAATAAAAAGGGTATTCTTTTTCCATGTTGCTCTCGTATTTTCAAGTGTTTCAAACATCGCTAAATGATTAGCCAGCATCACTGCATAACTATCCTCATCAACATCTGCACAAAGATAATCCATTATCGCTAATACTTCCTCTTTCATTGTAAGTAAATCAGATGCATGACTATCCATATAAATACGATATTTAATCGTATCATTTTCTGCTTTTATGCAACTTTCACTAGAAAAAGGAATAAGCAAAAACATTACATAGACACTCACAAATAGCATAAACTTTTTCATTGCTTTCCTCCTACAAGAAAGCTTACCCTTAAATAAAAAGTTTATTCACTTTTATACGCTTGTTCTTTTAATTGATTGTACTCTTCTAAACGTGATAAAACCACTGGCTCTGCTTCATTACGCATAATTAACACACTTTCCTGCATAGCTGCATCGAGTGTTGATTGTAAATCGTTCAGTAATAAACTTTCTTTTAACACTTTCATCATTCTACCTCACAATTAAATTTATTTTCTTGCATGTTTTTTATAAATGCCTCTATTTTCATACCTTTTTTCAATTTATATTCTATCATTTCTTCATCTGTTACATTTTCCATATCGACATGCAATGTTACATTACCAATCCGTTTCTTTTGATCATAGCTAACATCTACCTTTATATGATCATTGCCATTTTCAGTAAAAATAGATGTTAGTGTATCAATAATATCACTTTCACTTAAATTGGCTGTCGCTTTTTCACTGAAGGTCTGCTTATATTTAACATCTAATGCTTGGATAATTTTGTTTTCATCATAACCAGCTTCGATAGCCGCGCGCGCTATAATTTTGGCAGCCTCACCCACAGTAATCAAAAAGTCTATAGCTGCGATAATCTCATCTCTGAAAGCGCCTAAGTCTGAGACTGGCTCGGCTAACATTTTGGTTGGTATACTCGCCATTTGTTGGGTAAGAACGACAAAGTCGCCTTGTTTAATATGAATCGTCGGACACAAATGGCTTGG
>SAAR01000999.1 GCA_009916335.1 Erysipelotrichia bacterium
ATCATTACTAAGTGGTTATAAAAAATGTATCGATAACCACCCTACAATAAAGGATAATACTATGCAGCAAAAAATCAAAATGACAACTATCCCTATAACAAGCAAGGTTGATAATATCACTTTAAAAGGAGAACTCACATATTGGGCAAAAGATTATGAAATAACATTGCTAGAACCATTTGTTAGATCTTGCGGTGCACACTTGCAATATGGTATACCTGTCAAATATGTGATTGAAATATCTAAAAATCCAACCTGTATTGAGATCAATCTTTTAGAAAGAACTGAAGCAATCCTTCAAGCACTCTATAAAGAAGGGCCCAGGTGCCATAATTAGATGCTGTTCACGTACGCTACAACTTTTTCTTTGACTTTATCAGCCAACCATTGTGGTTCAAGTACTTTGATATGAGGTATGTACCAAAAGATAAGCGGCAATATTTCCATCTCATCGGTGATTGACAGTACAAGCTCAATGGATCCATCCGTGTCTTGGCCAAAGATGGCTTGACCTTTGAGGGGTTTTCGCTCAAAATATTTTGCAATATCTTTGTCAATTAAGAGATGAACATCAAACAGTTCTTTATCCAGATCAAACCAAATCGAATTAGCATTTTTTAAACGCTCTTCAATACCGCTTGAGATACTAAAATGATCTACTGTGCTTGTAAAATTTGAGATAGACTTTAAGTGGAACTTTTTGAATTTATCTTCATGGTTGCTATCCAATGCCAACAAATACCAAAACCCGTCAAAGAAGACAAGTTTTAAAGGTTTGACACGAAATGTATGTTTTTTATACTCAAAGGTTACTTCACTTTTATTTTTAATGGCTTGTTCTATCTGTGCAAATAAAAGAATATGATTCTCTTCCAAACTTTCGCTGTCCAGATTGGTAAAAATAGGATGTTCAAGCTGTTGGCTTACCTGCGCTAAAAGGGAGTGGGCTTTACCATAGAATTGTTTGCCGGCATTCTTTGCCATCTCATCTAAAATACCTAAGATAATACGCTCATTTGGACTCAGTCCATCACTGGCCTGTTTTTTATCAATTTTCCACATACGGCCGCATTTGATAGCCCCAAATTCACCTAAGACTTCGTACAGATCACGTTGGATA
>SAAR01001000.1 GCA_009916335.1 Erysipelotrichia bacterium
AAGAAAGCTGGTTTCAATTTTGCGACTGATTCATATGTTGCACCATACTTGATGTATTCATCTTTTGCAAATACGACTTCGCCTTTTTTGCTAGTCATAACTACTGGAACGATTTCTTCATCAAAAGCACCTGATTTTTGAGCTGCTTCTGCTTTGTTTTGTGAAGCTACAGAGAACTTATCTTGTTCTTCACGAGTTAATCCCCATTCCTTAGCAATGTTTTCTGCTGTAACGCCCATATGATAACCATTGAAAATTTCCCATAGTCCATCATGAACCATTGAGTCAATCATAGGTGTATCACCCATTCTAGCACCCCAACGTGCTTTTGGTACGACATAAGGTGCATTACTCATACTCTCAGTACCACCACATAGAACAACTTCTGCATTGCCTGATAAGATTGATTGATATGCCAAACTTACTGAACGTAAACCTGAACCACAAACAATATTAATTGTCATTGCAGGAACCTCGACTGGAAGTCCTGATTTAATAGCTATTTGACGAGAAACATTTTGTCCTAGACCAGCACCTAGAACGTTACCAATGTAAACTTCATCAATGTCTGCAGGTTTAATACCTGCTCTTTTAATGGCTTCCTTTACTGCAACAACGCCTAAATCTACTGCGCTTTGTGATGCTAACCCACCACCGAAGCTACCAATTGGTGTTCTGCAGGCTGAAACGATAACTACTTTTTTATTCATTATTCTTCCCTCCAATATTATAATGATTTTCACATTCTATGTATGCTTGAATGCACCTTCATTATAACACTTTGTATTTATTTTTCAATGCTTCAATCATAAATATTTGTTATTTATCATTTTTTTGTAAAATAACGTTTTTTTATATTTAAAGGGCTTACATTATCAATAATCCATATACATTGGACTTTTAATAAGTAATAAAATATAATATTTAGTATGAGAAAAACAAGGTGCTTTAGAAATGAAAAAAAATTTAGAATTATTTTTCGCTTTTTTTAAAATTGGTATTATAACTTTTGGTGGTGGCATGGCTATGATGCCTCTTTTACAAAAAGAAGCCGTCAACAAGAAAAAATGGGTTACTGATGAGGAAATTATTGACTATTTTGCTATAAGTCAAAGTATT
>SAAR01000205.1 GCA_009916335.1 Erysipelotrichia bacterium
ATCCACTAATACATCTTCATATTTTGTTGTTCCTGTTAATGTTCCATTACTTCCTGCTTGGTACTTAACTGTGAACCACTGTGTTTCATCTTTTACAAATGTGTATGTGTATACTTCGTCATCTTCTACTTTTGTTGCAGTTGTTGGTATTGTATCCCAGCTTCCTGCTTTATAACCTTTTGTGGCATTCGGTGTTGGAATATTTTCTAATTTTGTTTCTTTCGCTATCCATGTACCATCTTTGCCTTTAGTTGCTAACACATAGTCCTGTGTAATCGTTTTTACATTTTTATCATCTTTTTCAAAATGTCCATTGACTACTTCATATGTGATTGTTGCTTCATATTTATCAGGTGTTCCATCTTTATCTTCATCTAATTCATATTTACCATAATATTTTTCTTCACTGTTAACTTCTCCTGTACTAAGATCAGCTGCTTTTGTACATGCTTCATCTGTATACCAACCATCAAAAACATAATTTTTATCATTTTCTGTTTGATTAAGTGTTTCTGGTTTTCTTAAATCCTTGTGAAGTGTTCCAGCATCTACTACTAAATTCATTTTAGGAGGACCATAACCTTCCTCATTCGCATCTTTTACATAGAACATAACACTATACGTATTTACATCATGTAACTCTGCTGTTCCATCTACATGGTAAGTCTTTATGTCAGTAGATACAGTTGCATTTTTATTTTTATTTATTCCTGGATTTGCTCCATTAGACACTACAATTCTTTCCCACTTTATTGTATATGTTCCAGACTCATAACTTCCAGAATCGTTAGTTTCAACATAACGATACTCTTTACCTTTGTATTCAATATGTGGGAAATTTGTTGGCTTAGATGCTATCCTATTATTTACATCATAATATGTTTTTCCTATATTCAAAGTATTTATAGCTGCTACATTTTTCACTGTCCCCCAATCTGCATTATACCAGTTTTCATCATCATATGGATCATGTATATCTATTCCAGGTTTTAAAATATAGAACACTGCCTTTTGAGTGCCATCTACACTCTCATCTGCTTTTACTGTAATTGTCGCAATTTCCTTTTTAGCATAGTTTTCACCACAATAAATAATAGTCGTACCTTTTTTAAGAGCTGTAATTGTTACCTTTTTTCCATCATCATCGCCGACTATGCTTGCAACATCAGTATCTGAAGAACTCCAAGAATGAGAATGCCAAGGCCATTTACTATCACATTCAAGCTTTGTTGTTTCCCCAACCTTTAATTCGATTTGTTGTTCTTTACCATAAGTAACTCCACTTCTTAGTAGTTTCTCTTCTTGTTGATTACTTGTAAGAACAACCTTTAACACTCTTGTTTCATTTCCATTAGCGTTAAATGCAATTTCTTCTCCCTCTGCATTAAAAGCATTTCCATCTAAAGTTACTTCTTTTACAGAATAACCTTCTAATGCTTTTACCACTGTTTTACCAGGATCGTATTCATTGAATGGAATTTCTAATGTATCTTTGATTTCATCATCAACGATTACTTGGACTGATAAAACATGAGAAAATAATTCAATTTCCTCTAATGTTGATTCATCAACCTTACTTTCTTCTTTGCTACTTGCATTATCCGTTGTGATCTCCACATAATCATTCCCATATATATTCGTATCTTGAGCATATATCGTAAACAAATTAGTAGGAATCATCTGAAAAACTAACATTACTGATAATACACTAGCAAATAACTTCTTAAAATTTTTCATGATAATCTCCTCTCTTTCTATTCTTTATCATTCATTCAGGTAGTATGCTTTTTTTAGCATACTCTTACCTTGACAACACCATTATATAGTTGCACTGGTTATAAAACGGTTGTATTTTATGATTTGAGTGATTTTATTTACACATCGAAAAAATCTTTTTTTAACCTAAAAAATGAAATATATAACCATAATAAAAAGGAGTATTTCTGCATTACTAACCATTTTAATAAAAAAAATAATATAACTATTCAATAATTAAGTTATATTATTTTTCACTATGAATCTTACTAGGCAAACCTTTCTTCTCCTCTCTTATACCCACTGTTATCTTATGCTTTTAAAGTGATTATTTAAACTAGATTTTTGTGTTTGCACACAAAAAAAGAACACCATCGTGTTCTCTTTTATTCTTGCTCATATAGTACTGCTTCTGCTACATTATAATTTAATCTTACATGTTTATTTCTAAATTTCGCATAGAATTTCTTGCTAATTCTTTGAATAATTAAATATGCATTATCTAACGATTGACAATTTACCAACACTACAAATTGTCCATCATTTACCTTCGCAAACACATCATTATTTCTTAATAATTTAGAAATTAATCCCTTTACCTTATTCGCCATACCATATACTTCTTCATTACTACCATTTTCATTAATTAACTCAAAGGATATAATAAAGTATTTCTTATTTTCTCTAACACCTGTTTTTACAGATAGTTCATAAATGTATTTAAACATATCAAAGGTACAGTAGAATCCACCATTTTCCTCTGTTCTTGTTGATAAGTCTTTAATCAAATCATCTAATTCTAAACGATTAATATCTTCATGATCTTTCATAATCACATTGTATAATTCTTTAAAACGATCGGATAACCCTGTTCCTAATTCTCTTAAGAACGCTTCATTTAAATCATCATAATATTTCAACGCTTTATGATAATCACTTGTTTCCATTAACCCTTTCATATAATAGTAATGAAGTCCTTCATAGAATGGTTCTAATAATATTGCTGTATAATTCAAGGACATCATTTCATCATACTTTTGTTCAGCTAATAATCTTTTACATATCTTCGTGACACATTTCACATATGCTTGTCGATAAAATTCACAAACTTGTGTTGTCCATAATAATTGAGAATTAGAAATATAATATTTTCCTTTATACAATTGAACCATACGATACGCTTGTTTTAATTGTTTATTATCTAAATCATTCACAAACTTAATTTCTTCCCATATCTTTGTAAATTCGTCAACATCTACACGCCATTCAAATGCTGGATTCAATTGGTACCCTTCTTTTGTTGTAATGATTAATTCTTTATCCTTAAAGAAAGAAATCTTTTGAATATCTTTACGCAATCTAAAAATAGTAAACTTCATAACACTATTAGGATTTTCACTTTCTGTCCATAAGATTTCAATTAATTTATCTTTATGAATCGGTTGATCTTTATAATACAATAAAACCTGAAATAGATTCACTAATTGTTTTCCTAAAAACTTAGTTGCAATGACGCTTTCCCCTTGATGAGTAATCGTAAATTCATCAAACATAGTTATTTCATAAACTTCTCTTTCCATAGGAATGTCCTCTCTTTCTGATTATAAGGAATATAATATAACCTTTTCTTTTAATATTGCAATGCTTTTTTCATCTGGTACTGATAAACCTTTACTAATACTCATACCAACACTTAAACACATACATTGTTCACACAACATTTCTAAATCACCATCTTCTTCATAACATCTAATGATTCCTGTAATGAGTGCTTCTTTATAAATCGTGTGATGACTGCTTTTAATATGGCATACTACACGATATACTTGTCCTTCGACAAAGACTAAGAAATCATTGTATTGTAGAGTATAAATAATAATTTTAGCAAATGGTGTTAATTGCTTTTGTATGGAATCCATCATCTCACTGAGTGGTAAGCGTTGTTTTTTTAAATAGTGTAAACATTGTATTTCATCAACAAGCAATACATTCGCATGATATTGTTTCAGGATATGCCAATAAGATGGGTGTAAAACAAGCACTTGTACTTTGCTTTGTCGCTCTAACATCTCTAAAAAGCAACTGATCCCTTGTATGCTAATGTCCTCTTGTTCATGAACAAATACAACAACATCTTGCGAGTGTATTTCCTCTTTGCATATACTTGTAAACAAAGATAATTGTAAATCGTCTACATACCCTGTTTCACATAGTTGATCCCGATAATCATCATCTAAAAATACAAGATTTACACTACCAGTGTTCGCTGTTTCCATCATTTTACATTCAATACCATATGTCATTAAATCCTCTTTTAGAAAGGAGGCAATATTGCTAGGTGCAATCATCATCGCTTTATTTTCAAGATGATACGCTTTAAGCAATTTAGAAACCTTGATGCCGATGCCCCCACTGCTCATACTCACCTTTTCAATGCGATAAGAAATTTCATCTACTTGTTTTCCTCGTACTCTTTTTTCAATACAAGGAGTTAGGGTAATTGTTTTAATCATATGTGTTTCCTTTCCATCACAATGATTTCATTACATCTGCGATTACCTTAATTATATCACTTGGTAATAAACTATACACACTTTTCTCTTTAAGTATTTGATCTCCACTATACGCATGTAAGAAAACACCTAACAAAGCAGCGTGAAAGCAATCTTTATTTTGTGCATATAAACCAGCAATTAACCCTGCTAAAACATCGCCACTGCCACCAACTGCTAACCCATTATTACCATAGGTATTCAAATAGCAACACGCCCCTTGTGCAATGATGGTAGTATCACTTTTTAACACTAACGTATACTGTGGGTATTGCTTTGTAAATTGTTTTACAAAAGCCATACTATTAGCGACAACATTTTCGACACTTTCATCTATTAAATACGCAAATTCTTTCATATGTGGTGTAATAATGATATTTTGACGATGTGCGTATTGTGCAAGATAGCCTTTTAATGCATACAACGCATCAGCATCAATAATTAGTGGTAAATCACTATCTAATAAACCTTTCATAATCACTTGTATATCATTGGCACGAGTAATACCACAACCAATTAACACACAGCTAAAGCGTGATAATGCAGGTTGTAGAAGCGTCCATGCGTCCTTACTGATATGTCCTTGTGTAGCGGGTAAAGCAATACTCATACTCTCCCATAGATTTGTGGCAACAACTTCTTGAATGTTACTAGGAACTGCACATGTTAATAAACCACAGCCAGCATTCAATGCACTTTTAGCAGCCATACAAATCGCTCCACTCATGCCATCACTACCACCGATACACAATAATTTACCATAGCTTCCCTTATTAGAATGAGAACTGCGTTTTGGCAATAATGCTTTCATTTCATCTTTTTCAATTAAATAGGTTTGACTCTCACAAGCATCAATTAATGCAGTGGGAATAAAAATATCAACGATGACAATTTCATTGCTGTATTCTCTACCAGGCCATAAATATAAGCCGGTTTTTCCACATTGCATGGTATACGTTAGGTTCGCTTTAATCGCACAACCATGAATGCTTCCATTTTCACAATCAATCCCACTTGGTATATCGACACTAACCACTATTTTATGCAAGTGATTAATCTGTGTGATTACTTCTGCATACTTCCCTGTAATTGTGCGTGATAAGCCAGTTCCAAATAAACAATCAACAATGATGTCATAAGTTTCATAATCATCGTCAAAAGGAATGGACAATGCTTTTACGATGGCATAATTACTCGCTGCATCTTTGCTCAATTTTGTTTCTTCCCCTAGAAAAGAAATTGCCACATGATAGTTGCTTAAATGCAATAAACGAGCTAAAACAAACCCATCGCCCCCATTATTACCATTACCACAAACAATGACAACTTTGTTTTTGTGATCAAAACGCTTGATAAAATCCGTATAAATACCATATCCTGCATGTTCCATCAACAATAAACTGTCGATTTTATAGATCGCACTCGCATCATGATCGATTTTATTCATCTGTTCTTTATTCACTAATTTCATTTTTTCACCACCTTTTCCTTAAAATATAACCACACCTATATTATAGTACAGCTATCCATAAAACAAAAGTAATATTCAATGAATAAACAATATAAAAAAAAGCTTGTATTGATGAAAGCATAATGCAATACAAACGCTTTTTTTAACACAAAACAT
>SAAR01000206.1 GCA_009916335.1 Erysipelotrichia bacterium
ATTGAGCCTCAAATAGACTATACAGTTTCACAAGTAAGAGCTTTAAAAGAGATATATGAAGACTTTTTTGATGAACCTGCAAAATCTAGTGAAGCAAAAGATTTAGCTCTTGAAACAGCTAAAAAACTTCAAGACAAACAAAGAGAGCTAGAAACTATACTTGCACAAAAAAACAGCTTCCCATTTGTAGTGAGTGTAACTAGTGCAATAGAGTTCTTAAAAGATATTTCAAGTAAACAGTATGGTTGGTATTTAACAGATTTTGAAAAACTTGAAGATGAACTGTTTAAAATCAAAAAGCAAATAATATCTCCTCTTGTAGGATTTTTCAATAATGAGACTTTAAAAAACATCTATCTTGATAGTACACGATTTTTAAAAGAGCAACAGCCAAATTTTAACTACATAGAAAATAGTGAAGTAAAAGAGCTAACAGATATTTTGGTAGATAGCGAGTGCTACAAAGACAATAAACTTAGTCATGCTAAAACATTACAGCAATCAATCAAAGCCAAAATAGATGCATCTTTAGAAAAAGAGATTGAAGAATCTATCATCACTCTAAATAGACTAAAAAATAAGCTTGAGATATTAGAAGATTTTGCAAAGTTAACAGCCGAGCAACAAAATAGATTTATCCAAAAATTTGATGATGCGATAGAAAATATCAAAAGAAACACTCTTATAGCAGTAATCAAAGATAGTGTAAGAAGATTTGAAGATGATACATACCAGCAAATAGTAATTGAAATAGCAAAACTTACAGCTCCAAAAGAGCCTGATACAACTACAACAACTTCAACTGATACTCCAAAAGTAGCAGAACCAAAAATAGAATACATAAATAGTAAATCTCTAAAAATAGACTATAACAAACCATGGCTTAGTGATGAAGATGATGTGCAAATCTATATAGAACTTATGAAAAAAGCCCTCTTAAAAGAGATTAAAGATGGTAAAAGGGTGCAAGTATGAAAAAATACGAGCGATTTACGAGCGGTGCACATAAAAATACGAGCGATAAAACATAAAGGCAAAAGAGAATGGAAACAACAAAACTAAAACGATTTGCATCACATGCTAGAAAACTACTTAGAGATACAGTATCTACAAAACTAAGCTTTGTTCTTGATCAAAATAGTAGTGCAAGAAGAGAAAATCCAAGTGCCGTAAAACAGCTTGAAGATGAGATATCAAAAACTTCAAAAGATCAAGTGATAGAAAAAGTAGCTTATATTTGGTTCAATCGTTTTGTAGCTCTTCGTTTTATGGATGCGAACAACTACACAAAAATCAATGTAGTTTCACCTGAACCTAGCCAGTTTCAGCCATCTATCCTAGCCGATGCTAAAATGGGACATATCGATGATGATATCGTAAGAGATGCCAAAACAAGAGAAAAAATCCAAGCACTACTAGCCAACCAAACACCAAGCCATGACCCACAAGGGGAATCTTACAAATTTTTAGTAGTTGCTGCTTGTAACTACTACAATCAAGCCATGCCATTTCTTTTTGAAAAGATTTCAGACTATACAGAACTTTTGATGCCAGATGATTTACTATCTGGTGATTCAATCTTAGCTTACACTAGAGAAGCTATGACTCCTGATGTTTGCTCTGATGTAGAGGTTATAGGTTGGTTGTATCAGTTTTATATCGCTGAGAAAAAAGATGAAGTATTTGATGGTATCAAGAAAAATAAAAAAGTAACCCCAGAAAATATCCCAGCAGCAACACAGCTTTTTACTCCAAACTGGATAGTAAGATATATGGTGCAAAACTCTTTGGGAAGACTATGGAAACTGAATAATCCTGATTCAAAATTGGTTATGGAATATTATATCGAGCCAGAAACCAAAGAGAGTGATTATCTCAAAATCAATTCACCAAAAGAGCTAAAAATCTGCGATCCTGCATGTGGAAGTGGGCATATACTTGTCTATGCTTTTGATTTACTCTATGAGATCTACAAAGAAGCTGGATACTCAGATGATGATGATATTATCGAAAATATCTTGACTAATAATCTTTATGGAATAGAGATAGATGAGAGAGCAAGTGAACTAGCAAGTTTTGCACTCACTATGAAAGCAGCTGCAAAATCAAGTAGTAAACGAAGATTTTTTAAAAAGCAGACTTCACCAAATATCTGTAAACTAGAAGTTATCAAGTTTGAGTCTAATGAGATAAAAAGCTATATGGATGCAGTGGGAAGAGATCTATTTACAGCTGACTTACAAGAGACTCTAAAACAGTTTGAAGAGGCAGATAATTTTGGCTCACTTATAGTGCCAAAAGTACAAAATGTAGAAAGTGTACTTAAACTACTAGAATCAAAAGATGTAACCAAAGATATATTTTTGCAAGAGACGCATCAAAGAGTTTTAAAAGTGCTAAAACAAGCGGACTTCTTAAGCCAAAAATATCATGTGATAGTTGCAAATCCACCGTATATGGGTGGAAAAGGGATGAATAATCGACTAAGTGCTTGGGCAAAAGGTAACTACCCTGATAGCAAATCAGACCTTTTTGCGATGTTTATGGAAAGGTCTATGGAGCTAAATGTAAAAGATGGATTTATGGGAATGATAAATCAACACTCATGGATGTTTTTAAGTAGCTATGAAAAACTTAGAGTTAAGATTTTAGAAAATCATACGATTGATACCATGGTTCATTTAGGGGCAAGGGCATTTGATGAGATTGGCGGTGAAGTGGTTCAAAGTACAGCTTTTACACTGCTAAAAAACAATAGAAAATCTGAAAATGGTAGATACATAAGACTAACAGACTACAAAAGTAGTGATGCGAAAGAACAAGGGTTTTTTAAGAGTGAAAATAGATATGAAGCAAAACAAGATGATTTTGAAAAAATCCCTGGAAGTCCTATTGCTTATTGGGTGAGTGATAGAATAAAATCAATATATGAAGAGAATGAAATATTGGGGTCTTTATATGAAGTCAAACAGGGAATGGCTACAAGTGATAATAATAGATTTTTAAGATATTGGAATGAAATCTCTTTAGATAAATTAGGAATTGGATTAAGTAGTTTAAATGAAGCAAAAGAATCATCTTTTAAATGGTTTCCATACAACAAAGGTGGAGAATTTAGAAAATGGTATGGAAATAATGACTATATCGTTAATTATGAAAATGATGGTAGAGAATTAAAAGAATTTCAATCTACTTTATCACAAGGTTGGAATGTTAGATTAAAAAGTAGAGATTTTTATTTTAATGAATCAATTAATTGGTCTTTTGTTAGCTCTGGAACATTTGGCGTAAGATACTCATTTGAAGGTTCTATATTTGATGTTGGAGGTTCAAGTTTGTTTCCTGATAAAAAAGATATTTTTTATATTACATCTTTATTAAGTTCTAAAATTGCACTTGGATTTCTTCAAATATCTGCCCCAACTATTAATTTTCAGATAGAAGATGTAAAGTCTATACCTATAATTTTCCCAAAACAAGAATCAGTAAAACAACAAATTGACACTTTAACTCAAGAGTGTATAGACATTTCAAAAGAAGAATGGGATAGCAGAGAAACTTCATGGGATTTCACTAAAAATGAACTTCTAAAACATAAATCAGATTCTAAAATAGAAACTGCATACAATACCTATTGTTCATACTGGAAAGAAAAGTTTTATAAACTTCACGCAAATGAAGAGGAGTTAAATAAACTTTTTATAGATATTTATGAGCTTAATGATGAATTAACACCTGATGTGGATTTAAAAGATATAACTATCTTAAAAAGTGAATCAATCATCAATGATAATAATGAATTAGAGTTTAAGCGTGATGAGATTATGAAACAGTTTATATCTTATGCTGTTGGTGTTATGTTTGGAAGATATAGTTTGGATAGTGATGGTTTGGTTGTAGCAAATCTAAATCAAGATTATCCTAAAGATACTACTTTTGAGATAGATGATGATAATGTAATTCCTATCTTAGATGGCGAGTGGTTTATAGATGAAATTAGTGAGAGATTTTTCCAGTTTGTAAAAGTGACTTTTGGAAATGAAAGCTATGAGAAAAATCTTGATTTTATCGCAAATGCACTAAGTGATAAAAATAAGAATTCAGTAGAAACGATAAGAAAATATATCCTAAAAGATTTTTATAATGACCATGTAAAAAGATATAAGAAAAGACCAATTTATTGGCTATTTAGTTCTCCAAAGGGAAGTTTTCAAGCTTTAGTTTACATGCATAGATACAAAAGTGATACTGTAAGTGTAATCTTAAATGACTATTTAAGAGAGTTTATCACAAAACTAGAAGCTACAAAAGAAAATCTTGAAGCTGTTAGTATCAAAAGTGATGCAACTGGAAGTGAAAAAACAAAAGCACTTAAAGAGATTGAAAACATTAAAAAGATGATCAAAGAGTTAAAAGAGTACGAAAAAGATGTACTGTATCCGTTAGCTACTGAAAAAATTGAGATAGATTTAGATGATGGAGTTAAAGTAAACTATCCTAAATTTGGAAGTGCTTTGAAGAAGATTGTAGGATTGGATAGCGGGGAATAAATATGCAAGAGTTACAAACTAAAAGAAAAAAACCAACTATATTGATTTCATCTACAGTTTATGGGATTGAAGAGTTACTTGAAAGAATTTACACAATTTTAACAGCATTTGGGTATGAAGTATGGATGTCACATAAAGGTACTTTGCCTGTTTTTTCATCCAATACTGCATTTGAAAATTGTCTGTTGGCGGTTGAGAAATGTGACCTATTTTTAGGACTTATTACTCCTTCTTATGGTAGTGGTCAAGACGGAAGTGGACTTTCTATTACTCATCAAGAACTTTTAAAAGCGATAGAGCTTAAAAAGCCAAGATGGCTACTTGCTCATAACAGTGTGGTATTTTCTAGAAGATTGCTTCGTGATTTGGGGTATAGCTCAAAAGAAGAGAGAAAAAAGTTAGAGCTAAAAAAAGGTGCTAGCTCAATAAGTGACTTAAGAGTCATCGATATGTATGAAGATGCTATTTTAGATATCGAACCACTTGATAAAAGAGTTGGAAATTGGGTTCAAGAGTTTAGTAGTGATGAAGATGCATTTTTATTTGCTAGTGCTCAGTTTGGAAGATTTCAAGAGGTGGAGAGATTTTTGGAAGAAAATTTTAAAAATACCCAAAACTTGATAGAAAAAGTATCTGATACTACTGGAGTAAAATTATGACTCATGATGAAATAAAAGAACTCCTCTCTTTGGGAGAGACTCAAAATATTGAGTTTAAGGCTAGCTGGAGAAATGTAGATGCTATGGGTAAAACTATATGTAGTTTTTTAAATACTATTGGTGGTTATTTAATCATCGGCATTGAAGATAATGGCACTATATTGGGGATTGAGAATACTCAAAATATTCAAAAATTTGAAGAAGAGATTATAAAAAAATTGGCTCCAAAAGCTTTGGTTTCTTTTGAAGAGCAGATACTTGATGATAAAAAAGTATGGATTGTAGAAGTTCCTCAAGGTGCAGACTTGCCTTATAGCTATGATAATAATGTATTTGTAAGATATGGTGAAACAACAAGACAAGCAGATATAGAAACTATCAAAGATATGATTCTTCGTCGTCAAATTGAACCTGAGAGATGGGAGAGAAGATTTAGTGATGCAGATATCACAAAAGATTTGGATGAGAGTGAGATAAAAGCTACTATCAGATCAGATAAGCATGACAAAATTTTAACCTATTCAAGTGGTGATACACCTGTAGAGATGCTTGAATATTTAGGATTTATCAAATATGGAAGACTTACTTGCGGTGGTGATATGCTATTTTGTATAAATCCTGCAAAAAGATTTCCACAAGCAAGAGTGAAAGCAGTATGTTACAAAACTGACAAGATAGATAATGACTATATAGATATGAAATCTTTTGAAG
>SAAR01000008.1 GCA_009916335.1 Erysipelotrichia bacterium
CTGTTGGATTAGCTGGGATTACCATTACCTATCCAGTTACCCTTGTTTTAATAGCCGTTGCTTTAGTGGTTGGAGTAGGAGGAGCAACTAAATTTTCTATTTCTTTAGGACAAGGTAAAAAAGAAGATGCATCTTTATATCAAGGGAATGCTTTAATGCTTTCTGTTGTTTTTGGATTGCTTTTTATGCTCGTCGGAAACATTTTAATAAAACCTCTTTTAAAACTATTAGGAGCGAGTGCACAAGTGTTGCCTTATGCGAGTGATTATTTAAGTATTATTTTATATGGAGCTGTGTTTCAAAGTGTGGCTATGTGTGGTAATAACTTTTCAAGAGCACAAGGAAACCCTAAAAATGCAATGATATCTATGATTATCGGTGCTGTTTTTAATATTGTATTTGATTATATTTTAATCATACGTTTAGGAATGGGAATGAAAGGAGCCGCTTTAGCAACCATTGGTGGACAATTGTTGAGTGCCATATGGCAACTAGCTTATCTTTTCAGTAACCGTAGTATGATTAAATTAAACTTTTTTGACTTAATGCCGTTGTATGATAAATGCATACAGATTATTAAAACAGGAGTACCTGCTTTTATGATGCAGATTGCGAATAGTTTATTCAATGTAGTCATTAATGGTACATTAGCGAGTCAAGGTGGCGATATTGCTGTTTCTACAGTAGGAATTATTACTAGTTTTCAAACAATTCTACTCATGCCGATTATTGGTATTTCACAAGGGCAACAACCTTTGATTTCTTATAACTATGGGGCAGAGAAAATAGAGAGAGTAAAGGCAACTTTAAAGTATGCACTCATTGGGGCAAGTATCATTGCAATGGTTGGTTTTATTGTGTTAGAGTTATTTCCAGAGTTTATTATTACAATGTTTAATAAAGAAAGTGAAGTCATTGCTTTAGGTAGTCATGCATTGCGTATTTGGTTTTTATGTTTACCTCTTCTTGGTGCACAGATGATGTGTGCTAACTTCTTTCAAGCCGTTGGTAGAGTAAAGCAAGCGAGCTTCTTAAATCTAATTAGACAGGTGATTCTATTGATTCCTCTGATTTTATTATTTGCACAATTATTTGGATTATATGGTATTTTCTGGGCTGTTCCTTGTGCCGATATAAGTGCATTCTCAATTACAATGTATGCAATCTATCAAGAATTTAAGATAATCCAATAAAAAGGTTGCAACCTTATTTGAAGATAGTATAATAAGTTTGAAATTAAAAATTGGAGAATTAAAATGAGTAAAGCAATTAAATCAAATGATGTTATTAGAGCTGTCTGTGTTGTGGTATCGGCACTAGTTGTCGCTTTTAATTTGAATACCTTTGTTAATGCAGGTGGTTTATTTCCTGGTGGTTTTAACGGTTTAAGTGTATTCATTCAACGTTTCGCACTGAAATACTTTTCTGTACAAATCCCTTTTAGTGCTATCAATATTTTATTAAACAGTATTCCTGCTATTATAGGGTATCGTGTGGTTGGTAAAAAATTCACGATTTTCTCTTGTGTGATGATTTTTTTAACAGGAGTTTTCGTTGATGTTTTACCGATTGTACCAATCACAGAAGATATTCTATTGATTGCTGTGTTTGGTGGAATTATTAATGGAACGGCATTAGCAATTGCTTTAAAAGGAAGAGCAAGTAGTGGAGGAACAGACTTTATAGCTATGGCAGTGGCAAAAAAATTAAATGCTCCTGCATGGAATTATATTATGGCTGCCAACGCTGTTATGTTATTTGTGGCTGGGTATGTGTTTGGTTGGGATAAAGCATTATATTCTATTATCTTTCAATTCTGTTCAACACAGATGATTAATTTATTGCATACACAATATAAACGTATGACCATTTTTATTGTTACCGATAAACCTGATGAAATTATATGTGATGTCATGGAAGCGACACATCATGGCTTTACTCGTTTTGAAGGTAGAGGGGGTTATTCCTATAAACCAAGAACCATGCTTTATACCGTTATTGATATGCATGAACTGAAGAAAGTAAGAAAAATTATTAAGCAAATTGACCAACATGCTTTTATCAATGTAGTTCGCTCAGAACATGTAGAAGGAAGATTTTATCAAAGACCGATGGATTAATATAATCAAGCTACTTCATAATGATTAGAAGTGGCTTTTTAATCTATAAGTAAAAAAAGTGAGTCAAAAAAATAGCAATGATAAAGGAAAAGATGGATAATAAAAGTATAGAAAGAGGTGTGCTGAGCAAAGATGAAAAATGTAATAAAATTTACATTTTTGAAAGATAAAAATTTAATTTTCAAAAAAATATAAGCTTATTTTAGTATATAATAAGTAATAGATTATTAAGTTAATATGTGTGAGAGGAAGAAAATATGATTACAAAAATTAAAAAAAGAGATGGAAGGGAAATCCATTTTGCCCCAGAAAAAATTGCACGAGCTATTTATTTAGCGGCAGAGCGTGCAGCGAAAGATGAAGGGAAAGAAGCGAGTTATGAAACAGCTGAAAACATTGCGGAAAAAGTAGTTGGGTATTTAAATAAACATTATGAAAATGAAATGCCAACAGTCGAAGATGTACAAGATGCTGTTATTAAAATTTTGATTGAAACAGGACATGCAAGAACGAGTGAATTGTATATTTTGTATCGTGCAGAACGTACAAGAATTAGAAATATGAAAACAAGATTAATGCAGTCAATCGGTGAACTTACATTTAGTGATGCTAAAGATTCAGATATGAAACGTGATAATGCGAATATTGATGGGAACACAGCAATGGGAACAATGTTGCAATATGGTAGTGCTGTATCGAAAGAATTTTGTGTATCACAAGTGATGAATCCTAAATATAGCCGTTTGCACGAAAATGGGGATATTCATATTCATGATATGGACTTTATGAATATGGGAACTTTAACTTGTTGTCAAATTGATTTAGAACAATTATTCAAAGGTGGTTTTTCAACAGGTCATGGTTTTTTAAGAGAGCCACAGGATATTTCTAGTTATGCGGCTTTAGCTGCGATTGCGATTCAAAGTAATCAAAATGATCAGCATGGAGGACAAAGTATTCCTGCTTTTGATTACTATTTAGCTAAGGGAGTTGCAAAAACATTCACTAAACTGTATTATGCAAATGCCTGCAAGGCGATGAAGTTAATAGCACACATTGAATACAATAAGAAAGCACTGATGGATAAGGTGAGTGAACATACGCAATTACTACCAACTTTAGAGATGAATGATGCTTTTTTAACTGCTTTTAAAACGGTGTTAGCACAAGAGTATCATTTAACACAAACACAAATAAACAGTGTTTGTGAGTTTGCTTATGAAGAAGCATTAAATGAAACAGATAAAAAGACGTATCAAGCAATGGAAGGGTTTATTCATAACTTGAATACAATGCATTCAAGAGCAGGGGCACAAGTACCATTCTCAAGTATTAACTTTGGAACGGATACTTCACCTGAAGGAAGAATGTTAATAAAAAACTTATTGTTAGCACAAGAAGCAGGATTAGGTAATGGAGAAACACCGATTTTCCCGATTTTGATCTTTAAAGTGAAAGAAGGGGTTAACTACAATCCAGAAGATGCTAACTATGATTTGTTTAAGTTAAGTTGTCGTGTTAGTGCGAAACGTTTATTCCCTAACTTTGTTTTTATTGATGCACCTTTCAACTTAAAATCTTATGATCCAAATGATTACAAGAGTGAAATTGCGACAATGGGTTGTCGTACAAGAGTATTGGCAAATGTGAATGGACCAGATACACCAGTAGGTAGAGGAAACAATTCTTTTACTACGATTAATTTACCTAGATTAGGAATTAAACATGGAATCGTTGGGGAAAAAGGGGTTTTTGATAAAGAGGGATTCTTTAAGGAATTAGATGAAGAATTAGATGCAGTCTGTGGACAGTTATTAGAAAGAATGGAAATTCAAGCTAGTAAGAAAGTAAAAAACTTCCCATTTTTAATGGGACAGCATATTTGGCTAGGTAGTGAAAAGTTAGGTTGGGAAGATAGCCTTGAAGAAGTTGTGAAACAAGGAACATTATCCGTAGGTTTTATTGGTTTAGCAGAATGTTTAGTTGCTTTAATTGGTAAGCATCATGGAGAAAGTGATGAGGCACAGCAGTTAGGATTAGAAATTATTGGCCATATGCGTCAAAGAATGGATGAAGAAAGTGAGAAACATCACTTAAACTTCTCTTTATTAGCAACGCCAGCAGAAGGATTATCAGGACGTTTTACTCGTATGGACCAAAAACGTTATGGTAAAATTGCAGGGGTAACAGATCGTGAATATTATACAAATTCTAATCATGTACCTGTATATTATCCAATTGGTGCGTTTGATAAGATTAAAAAAGAAGCTCCTTATCATGCGTTAACAAATGCAGGACATATCGCTTATATTGAATTAGATGGTGATCCAATTAAAAACTTAGATGCTTTTGAATCAGTGGTTCGATGCATGAAAGAAAGTGGTGTGGGATATGGAAGTATCAATCACCCTGTCGATCGTGATTCAGTATGTGGTTATCATGGTGTCATTGAAGGCAATGTATGTCCTAAATGTGGACGTAATGAAAATGATAGCAATATTAAATTTGATCGTATTAGAAGAATTACAGGTTATCTTGTTGGAACCCTTGATCGCTTTAACGATGGAAAAGCAGCTGAGGAAAGAGATCGTGTAAAACATGGCATTAGTAAGTAGTATACGTCTTGCTAGTCATGTAGAGTTTGATAGTATTGTAGATGGACCAGGACTAAGAATTGTTTTATGGGCACAAGGTTGTCCTCATCATTGTGAGGGGTGTCATAATCCACAAACGTGGAATTATGAGGAAGGAAAAGAATTTCCTATTTCTGAAATCATTGCACAAATAGAAGCCAGTCAATTACAAAGTGGATTGACTTTATCTGGGGGAGAACCTTTTGAACAAGCACAAGCATTCATACCGATTGTATTATCTGCGAAAAAGAAGGGCTTAAATATATGGGCTTATACAGGGTATCTGTATGAAGAACTATTACAAGCGGAAGATAAAAAACAGCTATTAGAGCTAGTTGATGTACTCGTTGATGGGAAATTTATACTTGCAAAAAAAGACTTTCGCTTATGGTATAAAGGCTCATCAAATCAAAGAATCATTAATGTACCTGCTTCGTTAGCATGTGAAAAGATTGTATTAAGTGAATATGAAAAACATAATATAATAAGTGAGGTGTAGAAAAACTACGCCTTTTCTTTTGTCGTTAAAGCGTTATAATATAAATATGAAAAAAATTACCGAGATTGCTTTAGAAATGTTGCAACCAAGTTTGAAAAAAGGAGGCGTTGGTGTTGACTTTACCTTAGGGAATGGCAATGACCTTGCTTTTTTAGCACGCTTTGAATTGCGTAAGATCTATGCTTTTGAAATTCAAAAAGAGGTACTAGAGGCAACAAAACAACGATTGCAGCTCAAGGCAGAACAAGTGTCTTTTATCAATGATGGACATGAACATTGCTTATCCTATATTAGAGAGTCAATTGATGTTGGTATCTTTAATTTTGGGTATTGTCCAAAAGGAGATAAAAGCATCACAACAAAGCTATCTACAAGTAAACAAGCAGTAGAATCAGCACTACGTTTATTAAATGTACAAGGACGATTAGTCTTAGTGTTGTACTTAGGACATAGACAAGGAAATGAAGAAGCACAATATTTTAGTGAATGGGTAAAACATTTGGATTCACATCAATATGAATGCACACGTTTTAGTATTGAAAATAGAGTGAATTGTCCTTTTATCTTATGTATTGAAAAAATTAGATAAAAGAGAAAGGCAGGAACAAAATGGGTAAGCATGGAGTAATGATGCAGTATTTTGAATGGTATTTAAAAGCAGATGCAAAACATTGGCAAAGAGTAAAAGAAAATGCTGAGCAACTAGCAAAAAGTGGTTTTAGTGCACTTTGGTTACCTCCTGCTTATAAAGGACAAGCTGGTATTCATGATGTGGGGTATGGTGCCTATGATTTATACGATTTAGGCGAGTTTGCACAAAAGGGAAGTGTTCCTACTAAATATGGAAGTAAAGAGGAATATCTTGCGGCGATTGATGAATTACACAAATATCATATTGATGTATATGCAGATATGGTGTTTAATCATAAAATGGGAGCTGATGAAAAAGAGGAAGTCAATGCAGTAGAGGAAAATCCCAATAATCGCAATCAAGATATTTCAAATGAAGAAACAATCTATGCATGGACAAAGTTCACTTTTCCTAAACGAAAAGGTAGATATTCAGGCTTTACATGGAATAAGAATCATTTCGATGGTGTAGATTATGATGATCGAAGTAAGAAAACATCAATTTATCGTTTTGAAGGAAAAGAATGGGATCGTAATGTGGATTTAGAGAATGGTAATTATGATTATTTGATGGGTGCTGATTTAAGCTTTGAAAATCATGATGTGGTTAATGAATTGCATCGTTATGGCAAATGGTACTTACAAACATGTCATGTCGATGGCTTTCGTTTAGATGCATTAAAACATATTGAAAATGATTTTTTTAAAGGTTGGTTAGATGATTTACGTCATTTCGCTAATCAAGAGTTATTTACAGTGGGAGAATATTTTTCACCTTATTTAAGTGCATTAACGTATTATTTAGAGGTAAATGATTATGCTTTATCTTTATTTGATGTACCATTACATTATAATTTTTTTCAGGCATGTAATGCGAACGCTACTTTTGATATGCGTAAATTATTAGATCAAACATTGGTGCAAACAAGAGCGATGAATGCTGTTACGTTTGTGGAAAACCATGATACGCAAGCAGGACAAGCCTTACAAACAGTGATTTTAGATTGGTTTAAACCACTTGCTTACGCTGTCATCTTATTACGAGATGAAGGGTATCCATGTGTTTTCTATGGAGATTATTATGGTTGTGGAAAATACCAGAGCAAAATATTCAAAGAAGAAATTGATTTAATGATGAATATTAGAAAAAATAAAATGCGTGGTGTACGCCATGATTACTTTGATCACTTTGATATTGTCGGTTGGACTTTTGAAGGGATAGAAAGCGATGGAGAAAGTGGATTTGCGGTATTGATTAATGATGGGGGAGCAGGAGAAAAAAGAATGTATGTAGGAAAACATCATGCAATGCAATACTATTATGATATAACTTCACATATACAAGAGGCAGTCTTCATTGATGCAGATGGTTGTGGATTATTTAAAGTAGATGGTGGCTCTTATTCAATCTATGTAAAAAAGTAGGAGTAGGATCAATGGATAATACAATAAACAATGAAAAGAAAATGAACATTCCACAAGTGAGTGCAAAAACTATTTTATCCACAATGAAAAATGGTGCTTTTTGGTTTGGAAGTGATTATACAATGAATTTATATCGAGGTTGTTGCCATGGTTGTATTTATTGTGATTCAAGAAGTGAATGTTATCATGTGGATAACTTTGATTGTGTACGAATGAAGAAAGATGCAATTTTGCTGTTAGGGAAAGAACTACGCAAAAAAAGAAAGAAAGGAATTATCGGGATAGGGGCTATGTCTGATAGTTATAATCCATACGAAGCCCATGTAAAGCTAACAAGAGAAGCATTAAAATTAATCGACTATTATGGCTTTGGCGTTTCTTTGGAAACAAAAAGCGATTTAATTCTTCGAGATTTAGATTTATTCTTAAAGATTGCTAGTAAAAATAATGTCATTATTAAAATGAGTATTACTTGTGCTGATGATGAGTTATCAAGAAAGATTGAACCGCATGTTTGTGTTTCTTCAAAACGTTTTATGGCAATGAAACAGATGAGTGATGCAGGATTGTTTTGTGGTGTACTAATGATGCCTTTATTGCCGTTTATTAATGATGATCAAGAAAATATTGAAGCGATTGTAAAGAAAGCTTATGAAGCAAATGCAAAATTTGTTTATTCAATGTTGGGGGTTACATTGCGTGATCGCCAGCGTGAATATTTTTATGAACAATTAGATACTTTATTTCCTGGGTTATCTTTTCAATATCGTCAAGTGTATAATAACCGATATGTTTGTGAAATTAGTGAAGTAGAGAAAAAGCAAAGATGTTTTGAACAAGCGTGTAAGAAGTATGGCTTATTATATAAGATGGAAGATATCATTAAAGCGTATCAAACACATAAAGCAGTAGAACAACTGCAATTATTTTAAGGGGTAATTATGAAAACAGTAAAGATTAGAAATGTACAATTAAGCGATACACAAGAACTATTAGCTATTTATGCACCATATGTTAAAGAGAGTGCGATTACTTTTGAATATGAAGTGCCAAGTATAGAGGAGTTTAAAGAGAGGATTATGAAGATTACTAAGCAATATCCTTATCTTGTCGCCTTACTAGATAATGAAATGGTAGGATATGCCTATGCCTCATCTTTTCATGAAAGAGCTGCATATCAATGGTGTGCAGAAGTATCTATTTATTTAAAGAAAGAAGTGCATAAACAAGGGGTTGGAAAACAATTGTATGCACAATTAGAGAAGATGTTGAAAAAGCAAAACATTAAAAATATGAATGCGTGTATTACTTATCCTAATGAAAGTAGTATTGCATTTCATGAGCGTATGGGATTTAAAACAGTAGGACATTTTCATCATTGTGGCTATAAATTAGGGAAATGGTGGGATATGGTATGGATGGAAAAGATGATTGCAGAGCATAAAGATGAGCCTGAAGCATTTATACCAATCAATGATATTAAAAAAGTGGAAAGAAAATAAATAATATTTGCATTTATGTCATATATTGTTATAATGTAACTACATTAGGAGGTAACTTATGATTATTACACTGACAATGAATCCTGCTATTGATAAAACAGCAGAAGTAAAGAAATTAGAAGTAGGGGGACTAAACCGTATTGAAAATGTTTTAATGGATGCAGGGGGAAAAGGGATTAATGTATCTAAAACGATGGCTAGTTTAAAGGAGAAAAGTATTGCTTTTGGTTTACTTGCTGGAAATAGTGGTTTGTTTATTAAGAATGAATTAGACAAGTTACATATTGAACATCACTTTTTAATGATTGAAGGAAATACGAGAACAAATTTGAAAGTATTAGATCAAGATAAGGTACTAACAGAACTAAATGAGTGTGGTCCTTCACCTAAGGAGGAAGAATTAAACTTATTGAGTGAACAGATCGCATCAGCACTAAGTGAAAATGATGTATTTGTGATTAGTGGGAGTGTACCAGCAAACGTTGATAAGGATTATTATCAACAGTTAATTAATATTGCACATACAAAAAAAGCAAAGGTGATACTTGATGCAGATGGGGATTTATTTAAAGAAGGGATTAAAGCGAAACCAACTATAATTAAGCCAAATCGCTATGAGTTGTGTCAGTATTTTAATATTAGTGAAGATATTAGCGAACAGGAAATGATTGCATTGGCTCGCAACTTGATTCATCGTGGAATAGAAATTGTGGCTATTTCCATGGGGAGTGAAGGTGCTTTGTTTGTAAGTGAAAAACAAGCCATTCATGTTGATGCATTAAAAATTGAAGCTCATTCTAGTGTAGGGGCAGGCGATGCGATGGTGGCTGCTATGGCGTATTCGTTAGTTCATGAATATAATTTAGAGAAGATGGTAAAACTAGCAGTAGCAACAAGTGCAGGAGCTGTTATGAGCAAAGGAACCAATCCTCCTAGTAAAAAGCTTGTGGAAAAGTTGATGGAAGAAGTTATTATTCGTTATTTGTAAAAGTAGGAAGATGGAAACCCTTACAGGAAAAAAGTGTAAAAATATATTGAAAATTGTGAGCGATTTTGCTATTCTTTCTACATCGTAAAGGTGGGACACGATATGAAAAAAGAAAATATAAAAATATGTATGAGTGTAATAGCTAAAACAGACGATGAAATAAAAGCAAGTATGCAACAAGCTAAAGATGCTGATGTAAATATGGTAGAGTGGCGTGTGGATTATTATGAACATGCACAAGATATTGAAAAAGTAATTAATATGCTTAAATGTATTCGATCAATTATCGAAGATAAGGAGTTAATCTTTACCTATCGCAGCAAGCATGAAGGTGGAGAAAATTCATTGACTACACCAGAATATTTATTATTAGCGAAAACAGCCATTCTAACAAAGTTAATCGACTACATAGATGTCGAATTTCTGTTAGGGGATAGTGTTGTCAATAATATTGTAAAACATGCTAAAATCGTAAATACTAAAGTATTAATGTCAAATCATGATTGGAACTCAACTCCTCGTAAAGAAATTATCGAGAATCGTTTACAGGCAATGTTAGATCGTGGAGCAGATATTGCGAAAGTAGTATGTATGCCAAGATGTGAAGAAGATGTTGAAACATTAATACAAGCAGGACAAGCGATTAGTAAAAAACATGACAATGTAATTTTAATCTCACTTGGTGAGTTAGGAAAACAAACAATGACACAACCTGAATTAACAGGTTCTTGTATTCAGTTTATAGAAAAATAAAGCTGCATATTGCAGTTTTTTTTCTGCTTTCCCAACAAAAGAATTGGTTTTAGATAAGGAATACAAACAATTTTGTTTTAGAAAGAATAATTGTGCTATAATAGGTAACGAATTAGTGGAGTGTGTAAGATGGATAAAACGTTTAGAAGATTAATGGGGTTATCACTTGAATTTAATCGTTTGATGCAACTAGAAAAAGAAGTATCCATTTCGGAATACCTAGTACATGAAGGGATTCCTTTTTGTCATTATGCAACGTATCAAAAAATGCTCACTGGTGAATATAATAAAGAACAGCTTTACCTTGATATGATGGAAAAGTTAGACTTAACCTTTGATTATGATGAACACTTACAACAACTACTTAGAGAAAAATATATAGATATTAAAAGAGATATTGAATGTATGGATGATGAACAATTAGCAATTCATCTAAAAGAAGGAAAAGCGATTATTCAACATAAGCAAAATGTGTATCCACAAAAGATAGAATATTTTATTTTAGAGGAAATAGAGAAGTTTTATGTCCATCGTAAAATTATTAATGATAAAGAAATTAAAGCATTGCTGTGGATTATTAAGGTGGCTTCTAATAAAGCTAGAGCTATTTTAATACATTTAATTTATTTTAATACACACAAGCGAAAAGCACTTATTTCAACATTAACAAGTGTATTTGAAAGTTTACCACTTTTTGATAAAGAAGAAATGCTAACAATGCTTGTAATCACTCGACAGATGATCTATGAAAAAGAGTTAGATGTTGCTTTACGATTGGCATTAAAACTAGAAAAAATGTGTTTAGAGAGTAAAAATTATGCTCGTTTAACGGAAGTATATCAAGATTTAATTGCTATTTATGGTTGTCTTTATAATTATCATAAAAGGGATTACTATTTCGTAGAGTTAAAACGTATATTAGAGGAAAATTCGCATTTAAGTAAAAGTGTAATCGAACAAAGCCACTATTACTTAGGAATGTGTTCTTTTAGTATGCATCAATTTAAAGAAGCCTATACTTTTTTAGAAAAACAACGATTAGTAAAACCTATTTCTTATGCATTGTTATTATGTTATCTAAGTGTGGCTAGTTATTTAAAGAAAGAAATCGTATTAACAGAGGATATGTGTTCTTTAATAAAGTTGGATTCAAGTAATCGTGTATTCTTACGCTATTTTTATTATAAGCAACAAGGAAAAAGTGAAAAGGAATTAAAATCATATATTGTAGATAAAGTGTTACCAATTATTGATGAAGATTATATTATGGAATCTTATATTTTTAGACAAGAGTTATATTTAATGAATGCCAAGGTAGAGTTTGAGAACTTTACACAAAAAATGGAACAATTGAAATATGTAAAACTAGAGGAATGGGAACTACTTTTTAGAAATTGGTTGAATTAGTGTAAGTGAAAAAGCCTAGATAGACATTGTTATGAGTGATTAGGCTATATTTAAATAATATAGTAAACTTAAATGCTGAATTATGTGATTCTGCAGAATGAGAGAGAGGTATTTTCAAATTGATAGATTGTGGTAATATATAGCTATATTACTAGTTAGATTGGGAAAATGGTATTATATAAATAACACACAGAATAAAAAGATCGGTTATAATGACTGATTTTTTTATTTGCTAAAAGAAAAGTAATGGTTTATCACAAGCGATTATATTATTAAATATCAATGTTTTAAAAGGATAGATGTTAAAGAGAGCGTTTTATCGTAGAGTACCTACATATACATAGTAGGATATATGTGATAAGATGTAACCAATAATAATTTTCTGGTATTCATGGGAAAGGAGAAAATATATGGCAAAAACATATAGAATTGCTATTTGCGATGATCATGTAGAGATGATGAATACAATCAAATATAAGATAGAAAGTTATTTTTCTACAAGTAAAAGCAATTTGTTGATAAATACTTATACTAGTGCAGAAGAATTTTTAATTTCGAATCAAGAGAGTGATTATCTTTTTTTAGATGTTGAAATGCACGGTATGAGTGGTATAGATTTAAAGGAATTTCTACAATCAAAAAGAAATAATTGTGGGATCATCTTTGTAACTAGTTATGAACAATATAAAGATGAGGCTTTTGGTAAGAATGTTATTGCTTATATAGATAAAAATGATTTAGATAGAATTGGAGAAGTGTTATCTAAAATTGAAAGAAATGATAGTGATTTTGATTTCTTAAAAATTGGTAGTACCATAATTGATACAAAGGATATTTTATATCTAAAAGCAAATGGCGGATATGTAGATATTATAAGTCATTTTAAGGATTATATGTTTTATGGAACGCTTTTTGATATGCATAAAAAGATAAATAATAAACATTTTGTACAAATTCATCGCTCATATATTGTAAACCTAAAGTATGTAGAGAATAGAGCTTTTAACTATGTTGTCCTAAAGAGCAATAACAAACTTCCTATTTCTAGAAAATATAAAAATCAGTTTGAACAAAGGTATTTTAAATATTTGCGAGAGGGTTAGTATGGAAAATTTAAATATATTTTATGGAATTATAGAGGAATGTTTCAATATTATCAATCAGATTTTAATTATGCTAGTACTGAAACAATGTATTGTTAAAGTCAATTCAAATAGATCCTTTATAACATTTTTAATGTTGAGCCTATCGTTTTTGCTAGGAAAGGTATTTGAGAGCCATATTTTTACAATTGTATTAAATATGATGATACAATTTGTCTTTTTCATGAAAACCGTAGATCTAAGGGGAAAAGAAAGGTATGTATACTTCATTTTCACACTGACACTAGAAACTTTTTTTGTTAGTATACTGAAACTTGTTTCGAAAAAGTTGTTTTATCTAAGTGGTACATATAATCTAAATAGCATGGTCATTAATATTTTTCTTTTCTCAATGATTGCTATTGTATTTCGATATAAAAAAAATAAGAATGAAAATGATGCTAATAATAGAAATTATTATCCTTATCTCTTTTTAACAATTGGTTTTATTTCTAGTTTGTTAGTGATATTAATAGTGTATTTGTTTGGACATAAATTTTCAAATGAGATGAATATTATGTTATTACTTTTAGCGTTCATAACAATTTTAGCAAATATAACAATATATGTTTTTTATAATAGAAAACATATTGAAAATATAAAACAAAAAACAGAGTTGGTGTCTATGGAACATGTCCTAAGAATACAAGAAAAATACTTTCAAGATACAGTAGCATCTTATGATGATTTGAGGAAATTTAGGCATGATATTAATGGGTATTTCAATGTGATTGATGACTTAATGTTGAATGAAAAATACGATGAACTTCAATCATTAACAAAAAATCTAAAAAATGAAATGAAAAGAAATTCACAAATTAACTGTAATAATATTTATGTTAGTGCTACATTAAATCAATTTTTACATATACTAAAAGAACAAAATATTAAGTTTGCTTTTCGATATGATGTATTAAAAGAAATAACAACAGAAAATCATCATCTATGCTCGCTAATTTACAACTTAATGAGTAACGCTGTTGATGGCTGTATGAAATGTAGTGATAATAGAGAAATAGACTTGAGGATTCATCAAAAGAATAAAGCATTGATCATTCAAGTAACTAATAATGTAGATGATAGTTTTACATTATCTAGTTTGAAAGAAGGAAATAGCAGTAAAAAAAATAGGCAAAATCACGGTTTAGGAATAAAAAATATAAACTGTATAGTTAAAAAATATAATGGTAATATAACTTTTCAATTAATAGGAAATAAATTAGAAGCTAGTATTGTTCTACTTCATTGTATTGAAGAAGTATAGGATTTTAAAGAAGAACTAAGTGTGTAATAGGCTTAGTTTTTTATATGGAAACAGTCATTCATAAGGTTTTTATGTCATTCACAAGGTACTTGTATAAAATGTTTAATAAATGATATAGAATAAAATTACAAAACAAGTAATATAAAGGAGGAGTTATAATGTCTAAAGTTGTTGAGAATAGTATGAAAGTGATTGCTATTATAAATATTGTCTTGTCATTATTAGTTGCTTTTAGAGTGATAGATTTCAATTTTATATGGGTGCCTATGTGTATTACATGGATTCTTACTTTTATGAGCATAAAATCTTTAAAGAAATAAAGTTAAGCACTTTATATAAAGGCATATCAATCTAAGTAACGACTAAGTAGAGTGTGTACGCAATTTTACTTAGTCGTTTTTAGTTGTCATTAAATGATTTTTTTTCGTTTAGTGGAATTAAAAAGATACATACTTTCACGATATTTGCTAACTAATCTTCTTGAAATATAAATTCCTTCTTCCCTTAAAAGATCTTTAATTCTTTCATCACTATATAGGGTGTTGCTTATTCTCGTTGTCGATGATGTTTTTAATTTTCCTTTTTATTTCTTCTGCACTAATTTCTTTTTTGCCACCACTACATAACATCTTTTTTAAAGGGTAATAGCGATTATTAAATTCAAATGATTTATTAGCAATCGCACGAGAAATGGTGGAAATATGCAAATTGCAATTTTGTGCAATCATTGAAAGTGTTAAGTGATGAAGTGGAGCATTAAATAAAAAGAAGTCCTTTTGTATATCACAAATAGATTGCATAATTTGTAGTAAAGTCATATTTCTTTTTTGTATACTGTTCATAATGTTTTGCACTTGCCTTCTTTGACTTTGCATATATGCTTGTAGTTCACTACTCTTTTCACTTTCTTCCACTGCGTTGAAATGAATGGTTAAATCATCATTTAATAATGCAATATGAATTTCATTATGATCTACAGTGATTTTAAATTCAGGATTAATATAAATGGTTTCTTGACTATAATTCGCAGCAGGTTTAGGGTTTAATGTTTGAATAAAATGAATACCTGCTTGTATATCTTCTAGTGAAAGTTGTGTTTTTTGTATAATTTTTTCATACTGTTGTAAAGCAATCGCTTCTAAATGAGAACATAAAAGAAAGGCTGTTTCACTATTGGCGTGTTTTGATAATTTGCATTGTATTTGCAAACATTCTTTTAAATCAAAAGCGAATAAACCATGTGGTTCAAAGGTTCTAAGAATAGCGATATGTTTTTTAACACGATCAGCTGGATAAGGAGCATTGGCTAGTAATTCACGATAATTCACTTTAAAATAACCATTGCTATCTAATTGAAGTAAAAGATATTCACATATTTGCTCATCAGGGTGATATTTGCTTAGTCTAGCTTGTTGCATAATCTCATCATATAGATTAGCTTGTGTATGATCATACGCTAAAAAGCTATCGCTATCTACTTGCTTTGCATAAGTATAGTTTAAGTAAGGATTCGTGTTCATTTGCTCGTTTAAATACACTCTTAACTCATCGTTATTACAAGATAAAATTTTTAAGGATTGACTTTTTGCTTGATTAAAATTATTTTTAATTGTTAAATCTAATTTAGGAATTAATTGTTGTTTCATTTTATAGGTCCTTTTTTAATTGTGCCATTTGATTAGAGCGTTTGTTTTTCTTAAGTTTCTCTAAATTCATAGCTAATACTTTTTCATATTGCGAATTTAAATTAGGTACATAAAAACGAGCGGTGCTAATTGCATCAGGTAAATATTGTATTTTTGACCATAAATCACTTCTGTTATAATCGTATTGATCTTCCTTGCTCATACCAACAGGAGTATAACGTAGATAGGCAGTCATTGGATAAATATGATTTTGTATAGATGCACTAGCCGCATCAATCGCTTTTTCTGCTGATTTTGACTTAGGGGATAAACACAAATCAATGACAGCATTCGCTAAAGGGATTCTTGCCTCAGGAAAACCGATGCGTTTTGCCCCATCAATCGCATTCATACATCTCGCACAAGCGGCAGGATTAGCTAAACCTATATCTTCATAAGCAATCGTGATTAAACGTCTTTCAATAGATTCCATATCATTAGAAGCAATTAAAATAGCTAGATAATATAAAGCAGCATCGACATCACTACCTCGAATTGACTTTTGTAAGGCACTAAGTATATCATAGTGTCCATCACCCTCTTTACTGATAGAAAGATTCGGTTTTTGTGCATAGGCTAATACAAGTGTTTCATCTATCCTATTGTTTTCACAAGCAAATGCACATAGTTCAAGTAAGTTTAATGCAAAACGAATATCCCCATTACACTGTTTCGCTATTAAATGAAGTGCTGACTCGCTAACTTGTATACGATTATGATACCCTTTTTCACTAACGAGTGCATGTCTTAATGCTTGTTCAATATCTTCCTCTTGCAAAGCTTTGACTTCAAAGATATGTGTACGAGAGCGAATCGCAGGATTAATGGAGTGGTATGGATTAGCAGTAGTAGCCCCAATTAAAATGATATTACCATTTTCAATATGTGGTAATAATAAATCTTGTTTATCTTTGTTTAAACGATGGACTTCATCAACAATCACAACAAGTCCACTATTTAATTTTGCTTCCTCAAAAATAGCATCTAATTCTTTCTTATTGCCTGTAACAGCGTTAAATAAACGATAAGGGCGATGTAAGGAATGAGATAAAACCATGGCTAGTGTGGTTTTTCCAGTACCTGGAGGACCAAAGAAAATCATAGAAAATAATTTTTGTTGTTCCACACATTTTCTCAGTATTTTATTTTCACCAACTAAATGCTTTTGTCCGATGATTTCATCTATGTTTTGTGGTCGCATTTTATATGCTAATGGTTGATTCATAAAACTCCTCCTAAGTATCTGTTTTTATTTTATCATAATCTAAGTAGACTAGCACTTTAGAAAGAAATAAAAAAGCGTTCTTTATGAAAAAGAATACGCTTTAATAATAAAATTTCATTTTTATCATTTAAAAAAATAAATGTTCTATTAAAATTTTAATGCCTAGTATAATTAAAATGATACCACCTAATCTTTCGGCATACTTTTGGAAAATAACCCCTAGTTTTTTACCAGTGAAAACACAAAGAAACGATAGTAAAAATGTTGTTAGGGCGATGATGCTTATCGCATAATAGATATTTACATTTAAAAAAGCAAAACTGACACCAACAGCTAATGCATCAATACTAGTAGCAATCGCTAATAAGATGATATTCTTTAATGAAATAGAAGTGATTTCACATTCTACTTCTTTATTTTCATTGGCTTCTTTAATCATATTAAAACCGATTAAAGCTAATAGGATAAAAGCAATCCAGTGATCTACACTTTGTATATAATTAGCAAAATGTGAACCTGCATAAAAACCAATCAACGGCATTAACCCCTGAAATAGACCAAAGAAGAAAGCTAGTTTTATAGCGTATTCTTTAAGATGCTTTTCTTTTAATGACATTCCTTTTGCTAATGATACAGCTGCAGCGTCCATAGATAAACCTACACCAATTAAAAAAATTGATAAAAAATCCATATGTTTCTCCTTTTAATAGAAAAGACTTATACAATGAAAACATCGCATAAGTCTTGTTTTTTACAATAAGCCAGATCACTTGTGATCGCTATGTTGACTTAAACACTTGCTAAATGCAAGATAACTACTCCCTTAAAGCATTATTATTTTAGCAGATAAATACAAAGAATACAATTATAAAGATACACAAGACTCAAGAGTTCAATAGTAGTATATTCACTAAGAATCGTGTTTAGTACATTGAAAAGTGAAATATGTTTGTTTAATGAGTAGGATAGTTTAATTGTTCTATTTGATAATTTTTTAATACTTCTGCATAATCTTTAGCATATGCTTTTGCTTCTTCTAAGTTATGGTCTAAATAATTACCACATTCTTTGGATTCGCTTGCCCCTGGTATATCTTCTTCAAAGTTAGCGATAAAAGCCATTGTTTCCTGTATTAAATGAATGCTATCTTCTTGACTGATAGTATCTCTGGTAAGAAAATAAAAACCAGTACGACACCCCATAGGACCTACATAAATGATATCATCGCTGTATTTTGTGTTTCTTACATAGGTTGCAAATAAATGCTCAAATGTATGTAGTCCTGCATTATTTAAGTAGGTAGAGCTGTTAGGTTTTACCATTCTTAAATCGTAGGTAATAATATCTTTATCAATTCTTGAAATATACATTCCTTTTTCTAGTATGTCATGATCAATACAAAAGCTGGTAATTTTATTCATGGTGTTTCACTCCTTATTTTCCTATTCATTATAAAATAGAATAGGAAAATAAGAAATAGCGAAATAAAAAAGAGTAAATATATAAAATTAGCACTCAAGTGTTGACAGTGCTAATTAAAGTGCTATAATATAATTGTACCAAGGGTAAATACCTTGATAAAGAATTTTATAAGTATATATAAATAAAGAAAGAGGCGATGTATATGAAATTCTTACCTGGTTTTAGCTTATTGGATTCATTTGATGATTTTTTCAATGATTCGTTTGATTTGAGTAGAAATAGCGACTACATGAAAACGGACGTACATGAAAAAGATGGTAATTATATCATGGATATGGAACTTCCAGGATATAAAAAAGAAGATATTCATTTGTCATTGAAAGATGGATATTTAAACATTTCTGCTCAGACAAATAATGATCGTGAAGAAAAAGATGACAAAGGAAACATCATTCGTAAAGAAAGATATTCAGGTAGTTGTAGCCGTAGTTTCTTTGTTGGAGAACATTTAGTAGAAAGTGATATTAATGCTAAGTTTGAAAACGGTGAATTGACAATTACAATTCCTAAAAAAGAAGTAAAACAAGTAGACGAGAATAGATTTATTCCTATCCAATAAAAGCAAAAACGCTCATTTCTCACTGTTGAGATTTGAGCGTTTTTAAATTGTCTTATTCCACTGATTTTAGTGATTCTACCATTGGGATCTTCTTTAATTTATTGTACATGACTAAGTTGACAATCATTGCAAATAGGGCAGTGATCATAACTGCTAAACAATAAGATAGAAGATTAATATTTCGACCAAACATAATTTCTGGCATTTCTGCTAAATTCATAATTAAGCGATGTAAGATAACTCCTAATCCTAAGCCTGCCAATGAACCGATGAGGGTTAAGAAGATGTTTTCTCGATATACATAAGAGGCAACTTCTAAATCATAAAAACCTAGCACTTTAATCGTAGCGATTTCACGCAGACGCTCTGAAATGTTGACGTTTGTTAAATTATATAAAACGACAAAAGCAAGAAGTCCAGCAGCTGCAATTAGCACATAAGTAACAAAGGAAATAGAACTAATTGTATCCGCGAATGTGTCTGCTACCCCTGAGTTAAAACTAATAGAAGAAACACTTTCTTCTTTCACGAAGTAATTACCTAGTTTTCTTTCGTTTTGTTCATTTGCTTTTTTCATTTTCAATAAGACGGTATTTTCACTGACCCTTTGTGAAGTTAATGTCTTGTAGTAAGAAGGAGTTATATAAATATTATGTCCTACATAGTTTTCACAAATAGAGCTTATTTTAATATCGTGTTTGATTCCATCATCAAAGGTAATGGAAATCATATCACCTACACTTGCTTTTAGATTTTTTGCTAGTTTTTCACTAACTACTGCCCCATCACTACTAAGTTCAATCTGTTCCTTTTTATTTCTTGTTCTTAGGTTGATATAGTCTTTTAATTTTTCACTATCATCAGGAATGAGTAAAGAAATACTTTGTGTGGCATTATCAATATCCACACTAGCGTTTAAAGTAGTTAATGCTAAAGAGTCTTTTGTTAATGAATAATCATTTAATTTTTCAATCGCTTTACGGCGATTAATTAAGGCGTCTTGATTATCTAATTTAATGAGTGCATCATATTGAATGATTTCCCCGTATTGAATATCGACAATTTGAGCAATACTATCTTTAATTCCAAATCCTGCTAGTAAGAGTGCAGTACAACCACTAATCCCAATGACTGTCATAAAGAAACGTTTTTTATAACGGAAAATATTTCTAGCCGTTACTTTCATTGTAAAGGAGAAGCGGGACCAAAGGATTGGTATTTTTTCTAATAAAATTTTCTTTCCTTGTTTAGGTGCCTTTGGTCGCATTAAAGAGGCAGGGACTTCTACTAATTCTTTATAACAAGCAAAACCTGCTGCCATTAAGGTAACACCAACGACACAAACAGAGGAAATAAGAGCTAAAGGTAGTTGTGGTGTAAAGACTAGAGTAGGTAAGTTGTACATTAAATTCCATGCGTTAAAAATGACGCTAGGGAATAAGTGCATACCAATTAGACAACCTACAATACTACCGATAATACCAGCAATTAACGCATAGGATAAATATTTAAAAGCAATGGCTATTTTTGAATAGCCTAAGGCTTTGTAAGTACCGATGATATTTCGTTGTTCATCAACCATGCGTGTCATAGTGGTTAAACAAACAAGGGCTGCAACGATTAAAAAGAACACAGGAAATACTTTTGCAATCCCATCCATACGATCAGCGACACTTTCATAATCTCGATAAGAATAATGAGAATGGCGATCTAATACATACCAAGAAGGAGGATCGATATTATCTAATTGTACTTTTGCAGCATCTAGTTTTTCTTTAGCAATCGCTAGTTCTTCTTCAGTGATTGTTTTTTGCTTTTCTAATGCAACAACACCCTCACTATATTGCTTTTGTCCATTTGTAAGCTCTGTTTCTGCTTGTGCAAACTTTGCATCTGCTTCCACTTTTGCTTGTGATAGAGCTGCTTTTTGTGTTGCTATCTCTTGTTTTGCATTAGTGATTAATTGCTCATAAGCATTAATTTTATCATTCATACTCGACAAGGTTGCCTCTAAAGCTTGTTTCGCTGTTTCTGCGTTCGCTAAACTATTTTTCCAACTGTCAATTTGTACTTGTATCACTTGTTTCTCTGCTTCAGTTTCCACTTTTTGTAAATCTTCTTCTAAATCAGCAATATGTTCTTTGGCTAATTGGATACTTTCATTATATTGAGGAATCATACTATCGTATTTTGCTTGTGCATTATCCCTCATGACAATGATTTCATTAAGTTGTGATTCATACATACTAAGTGTACTTTGTGCTTGCGTAATCTGTGCATTCATTGAAATTTGTAGTGTTTCAAAATTCGCTTTCGCACTTGTTAGATTCGCTTGTCCTAAGACAAGTTTTGTTTTGGCATCTTCTAACTTTTGTTCCCCTGCTTTGATCCCCTCTTCAAATTGTTGTTTGTTGTTTAGGTATATTTGATTGTTCTCATTCCATTTATCATTGGCAATCTTTTTAATTTCTTCATAGCGAATATCACTTCTTTCTATACCAACACTTTCTAGTGCATTTACTACAGGATCAATCACTTTAAAGTAATCCTCATGATAACAGTTTTCAACCTTTGCATCGTTCACACGCAGTAATACTTCTGTGTAATAATCCATAATGTAATTACTTTTATCAATCATAATAAAGGTATCTACTTTACCACTACCAATTGTGGAACTCCCTTTTTCATAACTTAAATAATCAGGGGTGAAACAAGTACCCACAATGGTATATTTTGTGCGTGATAAGTAATGGTCGATCGTATCACTTGTACCACTTTTTAAAGTGATGGTATCGCCAATTTGATAATGGGATTGTTTAATCTGATTCGCTTCAATTAAACATTCATTTGCTTTGTTTGGTAATCTTCCTTCTATTAAACGAGGTTGATTTATATAATTAGGATCATCTTCTTTTAAAGGTTGCCATGCAATTGTTTTAACAACCAACTGTGAAGTGCCTTTATCAGCTAAAAAATTCATACTGTAAGTGGCATCAATTCCCTCAATATTTTTGATCTTCTTAATGGCATTTACATCTTCTTTACTAAACCCCATGGTAGACATCATGCGAATGTCCACTAAGTTTTGTTTATCAAAATAATTATCAGCACTATTTTTCATATCAGGAACACTTGCTTTTACCCCAGCAAAAAAAGCAGTACCAATGGCGACAATTAACATGATTGAAAGAAAGCGACCTAAGGAATGGGTGATTTCTCTTACTATGTCTTTAAGAAAGGCTTTCATTTTAGTATTCAATCCTTTCAATTGGCATCGGGTTTTCATTAATTTCTATAGAATGAATCTTACCGTTTTTTACCGTAATCACTTTATCTCCCATCGCTCTTAATGCGAGATTATGAGTAATCACAATGACGCTCATTCCTTGTTGTTTGCAAGTATCTTGAAGTAATTTAAGGATCTGCTTTCCCGTATTATAATCTAATGCACCAGTTGGTTCATCACATAAGAGTAATTTGGGGTTTTTCGCTAAGGCACGAGCAATCGCCACACGTTGTTGTTCCCCACCTGATAATTGTGCAGGGAAGTTTTTTGATCGATTCTGTAAGCCAACAGCAGCAATTGTTTCATCTATATCTAAAGGATTTTTACAAATTTGTGAGGCGAGTTCTACGTTTTCACGCACCGTTAGATTTTGTACTAAGTTATAAAACTGAAAGACAAAACCAATATCATAACGGCGATAAGCAGTTAATTGTTTGGCATTGTATGTGCTAATTTCATTGCCATCGACAATGATCTGTCCACTAGTGGCGTTATCCATACCCCCAAGAATATTTAAAATGGTGCTTTTTCCTGCTCCACTTGCCCCAGCAATAACGACAAATTCCCCTTTATCAATGGTGAAATCAACACCGTTTAATGCAGGGATTTCAATTTCTCCCATTTTGTATATTTTTTTGACATCTGTAAATTCAATATAACTCATATGCCTGCCTCCAGATTTCTTAATTATATTATACTAGAAAATCATAAAATGGGACGTTATTTAATGCAGGTAAACAAAAAGCGATAAATTTGTAAAAATAAGTTAAGAAATTGCGTTTTTTTTCTATCATAAGGGGCAAATAGTGGCTATAATATAGATAATGAAACGAATTTAGAAAATGTATGGAAAATATTAAAGTTATATGATGGAATGGAGTAAGTATGAAAGAAAGTATATTATCAGAAGTTTATACATTTATCATTGATAGAGATTATAATATTCTGTATATGAATGAAAATTGCCGTAAGTATTTAAACAAAGAAAAGCAATCAGGAAAATGCTATGCTAGATTTACACAATCTGATACGCCTTGTGAACATTGTGTCATTCAAAAATTAAGAGAAGATTATCATTCACAACTACAAATCAATGGATATAGCCAAATTTTTAATAAGAAGATGAGCTATGTGGCTTTTAATGTGGAATGGCATGATTGTGATGATGCGATTATGCTTGTGTATACAAATGAAAGTAAGGGGATTAAGCGAGAGGATAATGCGAATGAAGAAAACCATGTGAATGTGCTAACAAGCCTTTGCCAAGGTTCTTTGTTTTATCAATTAGCAGAAGAAAGAATTAAAGAAAATCCTTTAGAAGAATTTGTGATTTTTTATATCGACATTGAACATTTCAAATTATATAACGATTGGTATGGACATAAACAAGGGGATAACTTATTGTCAAAAATCGCTTCTCGATTAAAAGAAGCGGCAGAAAAGTATCATGGATTAAGTGGTTACTTTGGTGGTGATGACTTTGTTATGCTAGCTCCTGTGCATAAAGTGGATATTGATGCTTTTGAAAAAGAAGTGATTTCTTGGATTGGGGAAAGTGGGGTTAACGCAGGCTTTCTACCTTCCATTGGAGTATACTATGTAGATCATAAGGATACAATTTCCATTTCGTTAATGTGTGATCGAGCTGCGATTGCATCGAATAGTGTGAAAGGCAATTACACTTTTAGAACTGCTTATTATGAGGGAGCGATGAAACGCAAGTTAGAAATGGATCATGAAATGCTTGTAGATGTGAAGTATGGACTAGATCATGATGAATTCTTAATTTATTTACAGCCACAATGCAATATAGAAACAAGTAAAATCGTTGGTTTTGAGGCGTTGGTACGATGGTTTCATCATGAAAAGGGAATGCTTTATCCTGATGAATTTATTCCTGTTTTAGAAAATAATGGCTTTATTTTAAAGTTGGATATGTACGTTTGGGAAAAAGTGTGTCAGCTACTTAGAAACTGGTTAGATAAAGGGTATCAAGTTGTACCTATTTCAGTGAACATTTCCCGTATGGATTTATTTCAGGTAGATGTTGTATCCATTCTTTTAACGCTTACTCGCAAGTATGATTTGGATATTTCCTTACTGAAACTAGAAATTACAGAGAGTGCCTATGCGAAAGATATGGATCGACTATTAGTGATTGTAAAACAATTAAGAGATGTTGGTTTTAAAGTGATTATGGATGACTTTGGTAGTGGTTATTCTTCATTGAATATTTTAAAGGATATTGAAATAGATGCTTTAAAGATCGATATGCGTTTTCTTTACTTAGATCAAAACAGTGGTCATAAAGGAACAGGAATTATTGAATCAATAATCAATTTAGCTCGTTGGATGAATTTGAATGTGGTTGCAGAAGGGGTAGAAAACGAAGAACAAAAAAAATATTTAAGTAGTATTGGCTGTCGCTTTGCACAAGGGTATTTTTATTATCAACCAGTGAATGCTAATGATTTTGAAGATATGATAAAACAAGGGGATCGTATTGATTATCATGGCATGGAAGAAAATAATTATCAACCGATCAAGATGAAAGATTTATTGAATAATGATATTACAGGAGAAGCCTTATTACGAAATATTCTTGGTGGAATTGCTATGTATGATTACTATCAAGATGAAATAAAGATTGTTAGAATCAATGATGATTATAGCAGAGTGTTGAATAAAAATAGTTTAGATGTTACAAAGATTGATTTAAAAGCGACTTTAAAAGATGATTACCCACGCTTTGTTTCCATGTTTGAAAAAGCAAAGAAAACCTATTCACAAGGAGAAGAAGGTATTTTTAGGTATGCGTTGAATAATGATCAAACATTATGGATACAAATTAAAGTCTGCTATTTACGTTCTCAAGATGGACATCAATTATTTTATGGAACGATTAAAGACATTAGTGAAATGCAACAATTACAACAAGAAAGAGAAGCGTTTATCAATAGTTCTAATGCATGTATCGTAAAATATGTTGTGAAAGAGCGTTTAGTGAAGAAAGTGATGATTCATAAAGGGGAAGGAACCATCTTTGATGGTTACTTACTAAGTAATGATGAAGAAGGGATTGCTAAACAAGTAGCGAAAGTGATTCATAGAGAAGATATAGAGGAAGTAAAAAACTTTTATAGGCGTGCTAAAGACTGGCAAAATAAAGAATATCTTGAGTTTAGAGTCATCAATCCTGAAGGGGAAATCGTATGGTTATCACAAGAGATTAACTTTGCATATTGTGAAGATGATGCGAAAGTTTACTACTGTACGCTTAAAGATGTAAGTGAATTAAAACAGTTAAAGGAAAAGTTAAATGATTCAAAGGAGATTATTGCCGAAGCACTTGGTATGCGTGATGATAATCCTTTGAATATGTTAAATAATCAAAACTTAAAGCTAGCCTCTAGTTATATTAGTAGCATTATTAAAGGGGGCGTTATGGGTGGCTATTGTGAAGATGGGTATCCATTATATTTTGCAAGTCAAAATATTATTGAATATTTAGGGTATCAATCCTTTGATGAATTGATGATGGGGATTGATGGTAAAATTATTCATACAATCTATGAAGAGGATAGAGCAAGAGTACATGCAGATATTGGTGATTGTTATTATGAAGGGTTGAGCTATACTACGAAATATCGTATGGTACGAAAAGATGGATCATTGTTTTGGGCGATTGACTATGGTCGTGTTGTGCGTGCAGAAAATGGGAAACTAGCAATTGTTTCTGTTATTTCTGATATTAGTGAGGCAATGCAGTTAGAAACAAAACTAGATTACTTAGTGAATAGTTTAGCAGGAGATATTATCGAAGTAAATGTTTATCCTGATCACTATGAAATGGAATTGATAGGACAAGGATTAGCGAAATTCTTACATATAGATAAAAAGAACTATCAGCACTTATTAAAGGGAAAAATTGATGAAATCTTCAATGATGAAACAATGCGTTCTCACTTGTTGAAACAAAAGAAACAAAATGAAAAGATGAATTTTCTTATTAATATAGAGTGTATAGATAATCATGTTGTATGGATTGATTTATCTTTATCCTTAGTGAAAAAAGCAAATGATATGGTTAGTTTTTTAGGGGTTACAACAGATATATCAGAACATAAACAAAGCGAGTATGACTTAGATTTAACAAGGCGTTACTTTGCACAATTAACGCATGTAGCAGGATTGGAGATATGGGAGATAGAGCCTGAAACAATGACTTTAAAATTCTTTGATCAAAAAGAAAGCAACTATATTGTGAATTCGCTTGGTTTCTTTAGTGATATTAAAGATTTTGTGAATACCTTTGAAAAAGAAGGACTTGTGCATGAGGATTCGCTAACGTTGTTTAAACAGTTTATTAACTATTTATTGCAAGGGTATGAGAATTTAACTTGCCAGACACATTTTGTAACAAAAAATAATGTGGATATTTGGGTAGAATTAAATGCAGGTGCTTATTTAGATGAACATGGAAAAATTGTAAAAATACTAGGTAGCTCTAAAGATATTACTAAAGAGAAGTTTGAGGACACAAAAAACAAACAGATTGCTAAGTTCTTAGAAAATGTAGAAAAACAATCACAATTTTCTTATCGTATTAATTTAAGCAAAGATAAAATACTGGATATGAAATCAGATATTATGCATGATCAAAAGGAAATGTCTTATTCTAAGTATACAAGTAAGGTGTTATCGCATGTTGCACACCCAGATTATCGAGATCGTTTATTTCTCTTTTTAGATAAAGAGCGTATCTTAAATGAATACCAGCATAATTATGTTAGTAGTGATTCTTTTGAGTATTTACGTTTAATTAATGGGGAGTATCAATGGGCAAAGATCATCTATTCTATTTTGACTGTGGATAAAAGTGAGGATATTTATGCGTATACCTATGTAATGAATATTCATGATGAAAAACAGCGTGAATTAGAATTAATGAGAAAAGCACAATTAGATTCTTTGACAGGTTTATTAAATCGTTCCACTGCAAAAACAATGATTAATCAAATTTTATCACGTTATGATCACTTACAAGGGTGTTTATTCATTCTGGATATTGATAACTTTAAATTAGTAAATGATTGTTTTGGTCATGTTTCAGGGGATAAGATATTAATTGAGAATGCAATAAAAATAAAGAGTTTATTTAGAAAAGATGATATTGTTTGTCGTTTAGGTGGAGATGAATTTATCGTCATGTGCAATAACATTAGTGAAGAGAATATCATAAAAAAAGCAAAGGAGATCTGTGAAATTGTGTGTACGCAATATACCTATGAGCAGACAATGTTTGAAACTTCGGTTTCTATTGGAATTGCGATGATTCCTGAACATGGATATGATTTTGATACTTTATATCATAAAGCGGATATGGCTTTATATGAAAGTAAAAAAAGTGGCAAGAAGAATTTTAGAATCTATCAAAAAAAGGACGAATAGGGAAGTATAACAAAGGAGGGTATATGAATCGTAAAGAACTAATAATCTTATTATATTTAGTGGCTATCTGTTTTTACGCATTTGCGATGATTGCCCTTCTTAAAGCTGATTTTTTATTAGGTATATTTTTGTTTGCTCTAGGTGCTGTGTTCTTTTGCCTAGGGGTAATGATTCAAGTGAAAAACAAATCATAAGTCGATAAAAAAGGATAAGTGTATTTTGGTATAGAAGAAAGAGCAACGGTATAGTAG
>SAAR01001001.1 GCA_009916335.1 Erysipelotrichia bacterium
TCATTGTGGTTGTCGCTCCACCTCCATGGATAGTGTTGAAAATCTTTTGAAATACCCTTAAGATACTCGTTGATTTGAGTCACAGCGTTTTCATCAGCTACTTTAAACTTTGGATGGTCTTCTTTTAAATAAAAGCGTATTTGGAGTTCAATCTCATAATCATCTAAACAATCATGAGGATTTTTAAGGCGTACTTGTAACGCTTTATCCAAAGCTATTGCCTCACCCAGAAGCGTCTCTTGCAAAGTTTTTAATCGTTGATTAATCATCCTAAGTTGTACTAACTCATTTTCAGATAATGTCCACATGATTGCTACTTTTTTTACTCTTCGCCAAATTCTTCATCAAGAAATTTTTTTCTTTCCTCATGAAAATACAATGCGTCATCATATTTCATAACCCATAAAACATGATTATTAGCCACAGCATCCCCGTAAGGATCGCCATATTTTTTACAGAGGGCTATGTATGCATCACTGCCAACATCTGTATCAATAGCAATACTCCCAAGATAAGGCCACTCAATCCAACCTGTTCCTACCAAATCAAAGACTTCAACTAGCTTTGTATCAGGAAAGTTTTCTTTCATAAAAGCTAAAAATATATCTCTTTCCTTATCATCGGTATTAGATTTATTTAAATAGCTATCAATCAAGTCACTCTTAAATTCTTTTTTAAAGGCATGAACATCATTATAAGTGGTATTGAAAACAATCCAAATCGTATCTTTTTTTCGATGTTCTGCAATATACTCTTCGATGGTGTAAAGCAATTGGGGCATGGCGTTTCCTTGTTTAATATTTGATAATGATGACTTCTTTTTCCAATGTTTTTGCAAAGTCAATTGTGTATTTTGTTCCTGTTGAATGCCCATTCCAAAATGCAATGATTGTATCTGCTTCTCTTACGATCTGACGATTGCGAAAATGGTAAGCTCTTTTATGCTTTTTAAAATCAGGAATGAAAATTATCGCAGGAATATCATTTTTATGTGCCCATTGGACGCCTAAAGTATCTGCCCCTTTTGCGCCCCCACTAATGATAGACTCAATTTCATAGCTCTCTTTTAAATGTTGCATGTGGCTATCAAGTAACTTTTTATTTTTAAAATCACG
>SAAR01001002.1 GCA_009916335.1 Erysipelotrichia bacterium
ATGCAGATATGAAGTAAAATTTATGCTTTGGCTGGATCTTTTGTAAACCCTCCTAATTAAACGTCGCGATTTTCTGAACACAAAAAGGTATCCAACAAAGATACGAATTTTAGAAAACAAGATAATAATAGTTTGAAATCTGTCAGTCATCAGTAAGGAGCAAATTCCTCTTTTTAGCTCAGATTTTTGAAAGAGATGATCAAAGATTTGATAAATAACATAGAAACAGACGGTCACTGCGTCGTCACCATTTTAGGGCTTCGAACGCTAAGTGGTTGGCTTTGGTCCTCGCTACGTCACTTTTTATCTGCTCTAACCGCAGCAACTGGCTTTCGCCAATCATGTCGAGGTCGTTCGCCCGATTAAGCAGCAACTTTGTGGTTTAAATTAAACTGGCCATGCTGTAAAACAAGTCCCTGATTTTGGAACCTTCCTGACTTGGTTTGGCAGAAAAAGAGGTAACAATCGCGTTACTCAGTATTTGCGACGGAGAACGGCAGATTTGCTCTTTGCTGACAGTTTAGTTTGGCTACAATAAAGGTCTGAACGGCAGCGCGCGCAGGTTTATGTGAGACTTGGACTTTGGCTGATTGAGCAGAGACATTAATTGGTGTGGATTTTTAATTTTTAGTAACACAAACAGATATTAGAGAGTTTTTGGGAGATAGATTCTATCTTGATTGAACATAATTTGATTTACTTTTGCTTGTAAAGCAAATTAGTTGTCAATTATTAAGTAGAAAAAGTTAACCTTCAAATACAATTCAAATCTCAAAACATATAGTAATTAACACAAATTGTAATTACATCCCAATTATTTTGTTTTTTACCAAATCAAAATTTAAATATCGTTTTAGATATTTATCGCTATTTGCAATAAAATATAGTTCAATTGTTTCATCGCACCTTTAAACTCCTTGAAATATCTTTAAATTTTCTATTAACGAACTCATCTTATTTTATACAATTAATAGGTGTACTGCCCAAATTCATCTTTTGTTTATTGTCTATCAAAGATGCAGATATGAAGTAAAATTTATGCTTTGGCTGGATCTTTTGTAAACCCTCCTAATTAAACGTCGCGATTTTCTGAACACAAAAAGGTATCCAACAAA
>SAAR01001003.1 GCA_009916335.1 Erysipelotrichia bacterium
GAATTTATGCCTGTCAGTTAGCATTATTGATTGCTCAATAAAACCAGCTTGTATAGCAAACTGGTTAAAACCATATATATTACTTCCTGAATAGAATAACTCTCTTCGTTCTAACTGAAAAAGGCTGTTCATTATCATTGTGTAAGATACACAATTAAAGAACTCTCTGACTGTATCAGAATGAGAGCGATTAGATCGTGGTTGAATGCTTTCCAGTGTTTTTTTAAATTGTTTTTCCATAGTAACCCCTTATATTATTAATTGTTTTGGATTTCTAAAACTCGTTTTGCTACAAACTCATTTTGGTTAACTATCATTACATGTCCTGCTTCTTTATATCCTCCACAGTCGTAATACCGTGCTTTACTTGCTATATAGATATCTAATACTTTAAAGTCAAGATTATGATTGAACATGTTAGTTAGTGTTTGTGCAATAAATATTTGAGCAAAAAAAGGATCGCTTTCTAAGTATGTGATATTTAGCTTTTGAATTTCTTCCAGCCCTGCTTTTCTGCTTATTTTATTTAACAAGGAATATAAGAGAAAACCAGTGCCACCGGTGGGTTCTACATTACAAAAATCATTTTTATCATAGTTAAAGCTAACATATTCAACTTTCAGGTCTTTTGTTAATTTACTGTCAATGTATTTTGCAAATTTTGTCTGATCGTTTTGTGCATAGTAAATTTCAAACAATTCTTTAAAAATATCTGTTAAAGGCTCATTTTCTATACAGTTAGATAAAATCATTGCGGATTTAACAATTTCGCTTTTAAATTTTTTGAAGAATTTATTATTCTTTTTAAACTCATAGCTATTAAACATTGTTATTGTTTCTTCGCTCATAAAATGATTAAAAGCATAGTCGTCCTGGAGGTAGAATTTCTTCCTTTCTTCAAACTGAATAAAAGCATTCATAATCATTGCATGAGATACACAATTGAAGAAGTGTTTTTCTGTGTTTGCAAATTTTGACTTAGCTACTACTTCATTTAAAATATTTACTATTTCTTTTTTCATGATTACTTCCTTTTATTCTCGATTTTAGTTTCTGCATTGTCTTGTTCGGCTGCTGTATCGTCATACATGAAATGAGCAAAAGCATACTCGTC
>SAAR01001004.1 GCA_009916335.1 Erysipelotrichia bacterium
GGCGATGTCCCTGCGACCTTTGCCGATGTGAGTGATTTGGTGGAGGATTTGGGATATAAGCCTGCAACACCTATTCAAGAGGGCATTGACGCATTTGTGGATTGGTATGTGGAATTTTTTTTGGAAGGTGAGTGTTGGGATGATTAATGTTGGGATGGATAGAGTGATTATCAATATAAGAGAAAGTATTTTAAATGCCATCGAAAAGCTACAGAACAATAAGAAACGTTGTTTGATTTGCGTGAACGATGAAGAGACGGTAGCCGGTGTTATAACGGATGGTGATATTAGAAGAGGTTTTCTTCATGGGTATACACTTCAAGATTCGGTACAAGCCATATTAAACACAGATTTTGAATATCTTTTGACAACGTCTCAATTTGATTATATATGTGAAAAATTTAAATGTGACAAAATTGATTTTCTACCCATTGTTGATCACGATTTAAAATTAAAAAACGTTATTACAAAAAAGCAGTTTCATATCATGCTTTTAGAAAATATTGATTTAGATTTGTCAAGTGACTTTACTAATTTGGATCATTATACGCTAGAACATGAAATTTACAATAGACCATGGGGTTTTTATAAAAGTACGATTTTGACAGTGCATGCTCAAAGTAAAATTATTACAGTTTTTCCTCAAAATGCATTGAGTTTGCAAGAGCATAAAAGAAGAGAAGAACACTGGGTTATTATAAAGGGGAGAGGTAAAGTTATATTAGGAGAGTCGGTCATTGATGTTTATCCTGGAAAATATATTTATATACCCAAAGGATGTAAACATCAGCTTATTAATGATTCAAATGAAAATGTTATTTTCTCTGAAGTCCAATTGGGAGAATATTTTGGAGAAGATGATATTATTAGATACAGCGATAAATACGGAAGAAAATAAACTTAGGAGAAAGTGAAGATGGCATTTAAATTTGATTATCAGACACCAAAAGTTATAGCAGAGATTGGTTGTAATCATATGGGACAGATAGAAATTGCAAAAGAACTGATTGACCTAGCAAAAGAAGCAGGTGCTGGTTATGTTAAGTTTCAAAAAAGAAATAATAAAGAGCTTTTAACAGAGGAACAATATAATACACCACACCCCGTTCCTGAA
>SAAR01000207.1 GCA_009916335.1 Erysipelotrichia bacterium
CACCTTTATAGATGATAGAATCATTAGCAATATCTCTCTTTTTTAGCTTTCCATCACGAACCATTTGTTCTTTTTCTGCTCTTATTCTTTCAAGAAGAATAGAAGCAGGTTCGTCATTAGGATCTTGTTCTACAAGTTTTCCTTGTATCGCTAAATCAAGAACTTTCGATTTTGCTAATTCTTTCAATTCATCAAGTTCTTTTTTGTTTTGTTCGATTATTTCGACAATAGCAAATAATTCATTTATTTTAGCGACTATTCTTTTCTGTTCATTTATTGGAGGAATAGCGATAATATAGTTTTTCAGCACATCAAATGGTGGTATATTTTTTATCGCAGTTCCTTTACTATCTTCTTTAGCTTGTTTTTTTAGAACAGAGTCAAAATATATTAAAAAATATGGCATCATATCTTTATCATACAATCTAGCAATCATTAAAGCTTGATTAATTATACCAATTGGGGCATTAGTGGGAACAATATACGATTCGCCGACTGTTCCAGCACAACTCACAATAATATCATTTGGAAATACAGAAAACGACTTCATTTGTTCATATTTTTCAAGTGATATGTAATAATTACCAAGTTGATAATCTTTCTTAATTGCATTTTGTTGCTCGTATACTTTTACAGAATTTTCACTTTTAGGGATAAAAATATCTTTTTTTAAAGAACTTCCAAAAGGACCTTTTTTGTAAAAAGCGATATCATTTAATCTAGTAATAACCCATTTATCAGGGAAATCTAAATCAATATCCATACAATCAAATTTTTTAATTTGATCGTCATTAAACTTCTCATAATAACGATTATAGACACTATAAACATTGAGTTATCCTTAAGTTCCTAATTGAAATTTAATGAACTTATTTGTCTAAATCTTTATCTTGATTTTTTGCCCTAAAAGTTTTACAATGATCGAATCAAGAAAACCTAAATGGTTTGACACATTAAATAGAACTTAGAAGAAAGAAAGGTGAATTGTATAAGTATATAGACACAAGTTAGTATAGAAAGAATGACAATAAAATATGTACTCCATAGTATCAATAGATTTTCAGTATGACTTAGAATCTTGATATATAGGTGGAGTTTTCATGAGGCAATCTTTTCTATATCGTGTGTAATATCTCATACTGATTTATATTTTAGAAAGTGTATAGTGATGAATTAGAATGCCTCAGGGTGTTCTTTTTTTATTGAGAATAGTAAAAATATAATATTTAATCAAAATAAAACTCTGAATTTAAAAGATTCTCATAGAATGAGAAAACAACACATCACTGATTCATATGATACTGTAGGAGATGTATCTATGCAAACAAATAAGTCAAAGTCAGTTGCTTTAAATATAAATGGTAAACAAACTTATGAAGCTCATTTTGTAAGTGGAACAGTGGATATGAAAGAGTTATTAAAGGAACTAATTGCTTGTAGGGTGAATAAAAAATATGAGCATTAGGGTATTGTTAAATAAAGGAAAACACGACAATGATTGATTTTGTTGTTGAAAACAAAGATTGTAATGTTGTTCTTTATTTAAGATTATCAAGAGATGATCGTAACAAAGGTCTTTCTATATCCATTGAAAACCAAGATAAGATATTAACTCGTTTTGCAAAAGAAAATCATTATGCAATTAGCGAACGTTATATTGATGATGGAGAAAGTGGTTACTCATTTGAACGTCCTGATTTTGATCGCTTGAATAGAGATATCGTATCTGGTAAAGTAAAAAGATTACTCATCAAAGATATGTCACGTTTAGGAAGACATAATGCTCGTGCCCTTTTGTTTATGGAAGATGCAAGGGATTATGGATGCGAAGTTATTGCACTAGATGATGGATACTCTAACTTTCAAGATAATGATTCTACGATTGGCATTAAAACATGGCACAATGAATTGTATGTGAAAGAAGCGAGTAAGAAAGTTAAGAATGTTATTCACATGAAACAAGATGATGGTGAATGGATGACAACACCACCTTTTGGGTATCGTAAAGTAAATAAAAAAAGTGCTCAGCTAGTGGTTGATCCAATGAATGCTAATGTTGTAAAACGTATCTTTCAAATGTATGGGGATGGTTATGGTATTTTACAAATTGCTCGTACATTAACAAGAGAAAACATTCCTACACCATCTCGCTCTTTGCATGAATTTCGTTTAAAGAATGGAGTAGATGATAAAAGTAAATATACTGATGTATGGAATGATGCTAGTGTACGTAGAATTTTAATGAATGAAACGTATCTAGGGACTTTAACCCTTCATAAAGGGGAATGTGTGAAGATTAGAGGAAAGTATCAAAAACTTCCGAAAGAGAAATGGAAAGTCTTTGAACATCATCATGAAGTGATTATTGATGAAAAGTTATTTCGTATTTGTCAAGAAAAGTTAGAAAGTAAGAAAGTACGTTCTAAAAGAAAACGAAAAATTCATGAGAATGTATTTCATGGATTATTATATTGTGCAGACTGTGATAACCTTTTAAAGCCCTCTAGGACAAAAAAAGATATTCGAGAAGGAAATACTCATTATTATTGTTCTACTTATCTTAAACAAGGTAAAACAGCGTGTAGTTCAAAGTCTATAACTGAACAGGAACTAAAAAAAGCAGTTATGATATTTTTAAAGCGATGTAGAGATGTATATGAAGTTTTTTTAGAGGAACAAGAGATTCATTCAACTAAGAAAGATGAAGCAATGAAAAGTATTTTTATGAAAATCAAGAAACAAAAAACACAGGTTACACAGTTAAAGTTAGAAATCAAACAGTTGATTGAAGATAGGATGCACGATGGTATGGCAAGACCTGATAATTATGAGATTATTCAAGAATCTTATCAATCTTTGATTGATGAAAAAGTAAAAATGATGAAAGAGTGTGAAGAGAATATATCGTTATTAGAAAAAGAAATAGAGAGTTACTCTTTACATGAAGAACGTTTTACAACGGCACTTGATGTAATAGATGAAATGATTCATAAACAGGATTATAGCAAGAAAGAATTACAAATATTATTTCATAAAATTGTTGTTCATGATACTCAAATTGTATTTCACTTCAAGGGATATTTTTCAGATAAAATTGATGCGAATGTTTTGCTAGTGGATGAAGAAAAAGAAACATATCGTAAAGCAATCATTGAAGAGATTGAAAAACAAGTAGTAGATCAAATGTTTTCGTTGAAAAGTGTTCATCAAGCTTTACTTAATCAAGGTTATATGTATTCCTATAAGGGAATCTTTATGAAACAAATGAAACAGTTAGAAGTTGAAGGTGTGATAAAAAGACCTTATAAAAATAAGAAAGCAATTTATCTAAGAATAAAATTCTAGGCTATTTTCTCACTTTTTTTATCTTTTTGAATGATAAAATTAAGATAGAATAAAGGGGAAGGAGTGAAATGTATGATGAAAATTAGACCTGTTTCTGATTTAAGAAACAAATTTACTGAAATAGAAGAAATTGTCAATGAAGGACAACCTGTGTATTTAACCAAAATGGCTATGGTGCAATGGTTGTTTTAAGCCTTGAAGAATACGCTTCTTTGACAAGTGATGTTGAAATAAAATTAGATGCGGCTGATAAAATGGCAGATTTAACAAATGAACGTTACACGCATGAGCGAGTTTTTAATAAGGCAAGGAAAATAATTAATGGTAGATAAAACATCTGAATTGCGATATTTTCCGATATTTGAATATGATTTACTAGAAACTGTTAGTTACATCACTAACGTGTTGAAAAATCCAGATACAGCAAATCAACTACTTAGTGATGTGGAAATTGCAATTTATGAGCGATTGAAAAATCCAGTATCTTTTGAACCATACCGATCTACTAAAAAGAAAACATGATTATTATAGAATATATATTAGAAATTATACGATATATTATGTTGTGATTGATAATGTAATGGAAGTAAGACGATTGCTTTATGGAGCAAGAGATATAGAAAAAATTTTATAAAAAGAATAAGTGGCTAGTTTTAACATTAGCTACTTTTTCTTAGATATGTAAATTTACCTATTGTTATACAAGAATGCTGATTTAGGAAAAATGTGTTTTTAAGGTTATTTTATTGTCAGAAAAACGTGATAAAATTAGGTCGAAAACATCAGAAAAATGTGTTAAACTATAGTTGTACATAAAGAGGAAGGTGATTTACTTGAAACGAAATGCAATTCAAGACTTAATAAAATGGAAATCCAGTGAAGAGAGAAAGCCAATGGTACTAAAAGGTGCTCGTCAGGTAGGAAAAACATGGCTCATGAAAGAATTTGGGCAAAGGTGCTATGAAAACTTTGTTTATTTCAACTTTGATGAGGAAGATGATTTAAAATCCATTTTTGAAATAAATAAAAATCCTCATCGTATTATTGAACTATTATCTATGATTGTTGAAGAAAAAATACTTCCTGCTAAAACTTTAATCATCTTTGATGAAATTCAAGAATGTCCAGAGGCATTAAATACACTAAAATACTTTAAGGAGAAAGCAAATGAATATCATGTTATTGCTGCTGGTAGTTTACTAGGTACTCTTCTTGCAAAACCAAAATCATATCCAGTGGGTATGGTTAATCTACTTGATATTTATCCACTAGCTTTTGATGAATTTCTTGCAGCTTGTGAGCCTACACTTTATTCATATTACAACAGTATTCAAAAGGAACAACAAATTGAAGAAATCTTTCATAATCGATTACTAGAAGTTTATAATAATTATCTTATTATTGGTGGAATGCCAGAATGCGTATCTTCTTGGATAAAGTACAAAGATCCAGCTAAAGTCAATCAGATTCAAAAAGAGCTCATTGAAGTATATGAAAACGATTTTTCTAAACATAATGGTAAAGTAAATAGCGGACGTATTCTTATGGTATTCCGCAGTGTTGTTTCTCAACTTGCAAAATCAAATGAAAAGTTTGTGTATGGTGCAGTACGTGCAGGTGCTAGAGCACGTGATTTTGAAGAAGCAATCGAATGGCTTGTTTCGGCAGGAATGCTTAATCGAGTTTATAATGTTTCAAAAATGGAACATCCCTTATCTGCATTTGATAGGCTAGATCAGTTTAAACTTTTCATGTTTGATACAGGATTACTAAAACATATGGCAGGAATCGATAATAGTGCTATTCTTTTAAAAACAGATTATCAATTCAAAGGGCCACTAACTGAAAACTTTGTCTTACAACAACTTAAAGGACAATTTGAAGTAGAGCCACGATATTATTCTGATAAGAATAGTGAGATTGACTTTGTACTTCAATATGGAACAGAAATTATTCCTGTGGAAGCAAAAGGTGGAGAAGATAAATCTGCACCATCATTCAAAAAGTATATTGCAAATAATCAACCTAAGTATGCTTTACGTTTCTCAAAACGTGGTTATAGAAAAGATGGAGAGTTTACGAACGTTCCATTATACTTGGCAAGAAAGATAAAAGGGTTGTTATAGTTTTTATTAACGATTGAAAAAGTTAAGCGGGTGAGATAATGAACAATAAAGAGAATATGATAATCGTAAAAAATAAGTTTAAGACAAATGAAATTAAGAGTTGTAAATATAGAGAAGAAACTCATGAATGGGATGTTACTTTTAATAATGAGAAAACATATAGTTATTCATTTAAAAATGTTAAATGGTTAAAAAGTCCCCAAATAATTGATGACTGTAATAATTATCATATTAGAAGAAATGGAAAAGAGTTTTTTAATGTAGAGAAAATCTATGTTTTTAGTGATAATTGTAATTTTTATTGGCATATTATTTTTAAAAACGGAACCGAGCGAGATTATATTCAAAATGAATTAGAAATAAATGAGAATTGTTTGAAGGACAAGAAATCAAGAAATGTCTTTAACTATTTATCTAAGATTAGTTCTCTTA
>SAAR01001005.1 GCA_009916335.1 Erysipelotrichia bacterium
AAAACCGAAAAATGCTCATATCTTCAGCATTAACCTAAAATCGCTCTATGAATCATTATCACTACTTTAGGGCATTATCAAAATCCCAATACCAGACTTGTAAAAAATCCCACAAACTCCACAAAACGTCTAAATTCAGTAACTATTCATTGACTCAGAATAAGAACTAATCAAAAACGGAATCAGCCCCAAATATTCATGAATTAACAAATGAATACCAATCCATTTTTGAACCAAAATAACTTTGTAGAGACCGACAACTTTGGACAGGAAAAATTTCTATACTCCATGAGCACATACAACAATGTAGATGCTCTTAAGATTAATCGTCCTTAATTTGAGGGACTGCAAGTCAGAAACATAACTAAAATGTTTGAACGATCCTAATTCATCAACAGTCAGACAGCGGAAAATGCTGTTTCGGAATCCAATTTAAAGGATTAATTAACTCTATATCCAAATTAAATGGATGAAAATTTAAAGAATGTACCTTAACAAGTCGCAATCTTGGCAAAACTTAAACAGTGCACACTTTAAGATCTTCTTTAATAAGACAACAATATTTACCAAAAAGATAGACAATTCTGTGCTGTCAGTATAAACGATGAAAAATGTTAGAAGAAATTTTTCGTTGGGCTAACCCCCTATGCATACACAGAATACTCATCCAACTACGGTATTATTGAAGTGCTCCCTGGGTGGGTGATTAACTGTTAAAGTAATGAGTACGCAAAACCAATCAATGAATTAATCACCCAGCAAAACCAAATCAGGATTGCTATAAAACGGCACTCAGATGAGTGGACATTTGTTGTTTCCCCTCTGGTTATGCAGATTGATAACCTGTTTGGGATTAATTTTACAATAAATGGAAACGAAATTAACCTAAAATTAGCAACCAACCTGATTTGGTTCTTAAAAATAATGTATGATCTAAGCAAAAAGAAACCTTGTGCTAAAAAGAAAAAAGAACAAATACAAGGAGACTTCTACCTGATGGCAAAGCTGAATCCGCTTCTATTCAAACAGTACAATTAACAATTTAATGAAATTAGAAGAATAACCCATCAGGACTTAATTAGTTAATCAACTAATCCAAACAACATCTCAAAC
>SAAR01001006.1 GCA_009916335.1 Erysipelotrichia bacterium
GACATCCTGAAAATGTAAACCTGTAGTTGGCTCGTCAAGTATGTATAAAACGTTCACCCTGATCATGGCGTTGCTGTTTAGGATTTTTATTGGAATTATTTCTACGCGCGCTTGTAGATTTTATCAGTGAAACATACTCATCAATCGTTTCGTTTAATTTTTTTTTATCCTTAGCGATTAAGTCTGTATAGTCTGGCTTATCAGTCTCAAATTTATTAATAATCTTCTGAAGTTTATCTGATTGAACGAATACAAAATCACTCAACCCACGATCTGCAAAATACATTCTTACTTTTTCTTGTCCCAAAGTGGCAAACGGTATGTTTTGGGTATAAGCAAATATACTCGCATGAAGTGAAGAAACAACTACATAATCCATCTGTCCAATAACCGAATGAAGTTCAGTTGGTGAAAGATTGTCTAAAATAATTGCATTGGAAAAATCAAAAGGTAACGACATCATAAAATTTTTATCTTTTATATAGTGAGTAAATGGAATAAAAACTTTTTTATATGGGATTGCATTAATAATTTCGACTATCTCTGGGCATAGTTGGTATGTGTATGGAACAACGTGAACACCAACCACTGTTTCGTTTTTGTTTAATCCTTTTATGTCGTATTCTTCGTGAGACATTAAAGTTGTAATGTCAGGAATCGTTCTAACCTTTGTAGTATACTTGGAAACTACTCTTGATTCTTCATTTGTTCTTGTTGAAACAAAGTCATATTCATCTAAATATTCCAAACTATCGACAGGCATAGACAAACCGGCAGCATTAAGTATGTGCTTACCTTTAATCCTAAACTTATCGTAAAAAGGGTCGCCGGACCCTCGTATTAATTGGCCCCCACCCACAATAATCTTAGAATAGTCTTGTTCATCAAAATCAAAAGGGTTTATTACCTCAACTTGAATGTCGTCAATCCTACTTAAGACTTGTTCCATAGCTATGCCTATCGCTTCGTCGCCAGAATTTTTGCTCACTGAATCATATAGTAGACCTACTTTATATTTCATTACGACTTTCTCACTTCTATATTTTTCTCAAAATCAACATAAACGTCACCGCTCCCGTCTTTCCAACCTACTGAGTTAAACTCACTCACTC
>SAAR01001007.1 GCA_009916335.1 Erysipelotrichia bacterium
GGCATGTATGGAAGATGATGAGGTATTATTAATTTTTGTACGTTCGTCTACAGGTATTAAACGTGGTATTACATTAGCAAACGGTACAGGTGTAATTGATGCTAAATATATTTAATTGGAGATAATATGGGTAAAGGTAAAATTTTAGGTATTAGAAAATGTGCTAATTGTGGTAATGACGTAACAATTATGCACAAAGATAGGATTGCAAAAGAAAGAGTATTTTGTTCGCAAAACTGTTTTAATTCCTTTAAAAAGGACCAACATTTGAATTGCGTATGTGTTGCATGCGGCAAAAAATTTCACAGCAGACAGTCCCACCTGAAACGCTACAATAAACAAGGTAAATGCTGCTCTAAAAAGTGTAGAGCAACTTATTTGAAAAGCATATATACTGGAGAAAATAACCCAAATTATAATAACCGTGGTAATAAAAACCCTATGTTTAAAGATGAATTTATTCATTGCGGATACAGATGGGTTTATGAGCCAAACCATCCATTTGCAATTAAAGGTAGAGTGAGAGAACATAGAATTATTGCAGAACGATATCTGCTTACAGATGAATTTTCTGTCGAAATTAATGGCAAAAAATACCTATCTCCAATGTATGATGTACATCACAAAGACATGAACAAGTTAAATAATACTGTGGAAAATTTACAGATTTTAACTAGGTCTGAACACAAAAAGTTACATCATAAATTAAATAAATTAAAATAATTGGTATCATTAAATCCAGTGAATTGCTGGAAGTCCCTTAGAGCGTTATTAACTACAACATAGTTTGAAAAAACAAGTGTGAATGTTAGAAAATAATAACGATTGGGTAATCAGCAGCCAAGCACCTAAAATAGCGTAAAAGTATGGTGAAGGTTCAACGACTAGGCATTGAGTTAGCTAAAACAATAATATGCCCACGAGTGCTGGATACACATTAGTGTAAAGATATAGTCTGAGCTTATGTGAAAGCATAAGAAGCATGGATAAAGAGCTATGCGATAACAAATTGGATTACTATAACAACGAAGATAATGAAGGTCATATTATGTTGGCGTTACACAATAATACTGATGAGCCGATTACGATTAATGGTGGCGAACATGTAGCA
>SAAR01001008.1 GCA_009916335.1 Erysipelotrichia bacterium
TTAAATTCATCATCATTTTCATTTATATGCTGTACTTTGAAGTATTTATTCAGATACTTTTTTGCTTCTTTTTTTATATCCATATAATTATATTTTAGTGTTTTAATTCCGTAAAAAAACCGATTCCATACCGTCAGTCGTTGTGCCCCATGAAGCAGAGCCATCTCATCACGCAGTTTTTTACCTTGTTCTACTAAATTACTTTTCCATCCATGAACGGAAGCCATTCCTACCAATCCGTTTAGTTCTTCATTTAAAACTGCTATATATTCTTTTTGCTTTTCAATCATCTTAAAAGCACGTTCTACAATTTCCACCCTATCTTCAGAAGTTTTACTATCCCAATAATTGTGAAGTGACAATTCACGTGGCATAACATCACATTTGCTCAATACGAGGTTCTGTGGTTCTTTGTTTTGTTTAAGTTTAGTTTCCATATTGTTTAATTTTAATTTAAGTTCTAATAAAATATTAGCAGGTAACACACGTTAAGGTGCATTTAAGGAAGTAATTCAACCTTTACAGCCTTATGGTTATCTCATAGTTGTAGTTCATTAAAACGAAACTACAACACATAATATAAACCATAAAAATTACTTAGGTCGCCACATTTCACAAAAACCGTGTTCGGGCCAATTGCTGTGCGCTTGTGGCGTTGTTCCATCTTTAAACTGTATTAGGCATATATAACCTTTGTGTATATTGCAAACGCATCCTTCAACGCCTTCTGGTTTAGGCGTTGTGGAGCAATGGTAAAAATTCTCGTAATGGTTTCCGCAATTGCAGCAACACTCACCGCTATGCCAACCTTTATCACATTTAATTAACTCTTTTTGCTTTAGATATTTATGTAGAATAAAATCCTGGGAGGTGGAAGCATATCCAAGAGCCTGGGAGGCTCATTTAACTTTTTAAAAGAGGAAGGCGTGTTGTAAATGGAAAAAGGTCTTTTAGATGGAGTGGTTGTACTAGATTTAACGAGAGTTTTGGCAGGTCCCTACAGCGGAATGCTTTTAGCAGATATGGGAGCTACCGTCATTAAAGTAGAAAACCCTAAGGGTGGCGATGATACCCGTAAAATGGGTCATTTCATTAATGATAACAGCGTGTA
>SAAR01001009.1 GCA_009916335.1 Erysipelotrichia bacterium
AAAAAATATTCTTCTGAAATATATGAGACCTCTATAGTAGCACTTGCAAACTCAAACAAAGATACCATTAGAAGAATCCGACATGAAGATATGATGGCTATTCCTGCAGACAGTATAGACTATGCAGTAATGGAAAAATCAGACAAAGTAAAAGTCATTCCCTCCAATATCGACTGGTCGGATCTGGGGAGTTTTGATAGTCTGTATGAAGAGTTACCAAAAGATGAGAATGGAAATACTCTCAATCCTAATCATATCGCAATAGATAGTAAAAACAATCTTATTTATGGACATGAACGTAAAATTGCAACTATTGGTATAGAAGATTGTATTATCGTTGATACAGGTGATGCTTTACTCATTAGTAAAAAAGGCTTTTCACAAAAAGTTAAAACAGTGGTTGGGGAACTAAAAAGTCAAAATAGTGAATTACATAATATCCATTTGACGGCAAGTCGACCATGGGGGTCGTATACGGTACTTGAAGATACACCAGGTTATAAAATCAAAAGAATAGTAGTGAAACCTGGTAAAAGGCTTTCTCTTCAAAAGCACTTTCATCGTAATGAGCACTGGATAGTTGTGAGCGGTACTGCCACAGTAACAGTTGGAGCTGAAACGAGACTAGTGCGACCTAATGAATCTACCTATATCAAAATGGGTGAAGTACACCGTTTAGCAAATGAAGGCAAAATTCCGGTAATCCTTATCGAGGCTCAGGTTGGTGAGTATACAGGTGAAGATGACATCGTAAGAATTGATGATGATTTTAAAAGGAATTAGAATATGAAAATAGCCATAGCAGGAACAGGATATGTAGGACTTTCAAACGGGCTTTTGTTGGCACAACACAATGAAGTCGTAGCCCTAGACATTATCCCTGAAAAAGTAGAGATGTTAAACAATAAACAATGCATATAAAAACTATAAAATCAATGATTGAAACTGGTGAAACTCTTACTGTTGAGTTCAAAGAGTCTAAAAATCAGCTCAATAAAGATGTGTATGAAACAGCATGTGCATTTTCAAATCGTGCTGGCGGAGATATATTTTTAGGTATCAAAGATAATGGCGAGATAACAGGGGTAGATGAAGATGCAATAGAAAGTAT
>SAAR01001010.1 GCA_009916335.1 Erysipelotrichia bacterium
TTTGACATCAAAATATGGGCATTCTTTACTTACTCAAGGTACTTTTGGTGCAGTAATTCAACATATCGAACCTGCATTTGTTGGCTCTTTACCTATACCCAATTTTCCTGAATCATTTCAGGTAGAAGTAGATAATCTTATTCAAGAATCTGCTGTTTTAAGAGAAAAATCTGCTGATTTTCTTAATAAAGCTGTTACTACTTTTGATAATGTTATTGGTAATCCAAATTTTTGTTTTGAATCAACGAATGAACGCATATCTATATCGCAGATAACTAATAGGTTTTATCGTTTTGATGCTCAATATCAAATAGCAAAAGAAAGGTTAACCTCTCAAATTCATGAAACAGTAAACTCAACAATAAAGTTAAAAGAATTAGCAACTAAAATTTTTATTGGTAATAGAGGTAAAAGATTATACGTAAAAGAACAAGGCATACCATTTTTATCTTCTTCTGACATGATGCTATTCAATGCTATCTTTTATGCAAAAAAAATTAGCAAGAAGACGCCATGTTTAAAGGAAATGATTGTTTCATATGGAGATATTTTGATTTCTCGTTCTGGTACCGTTGGCAATACTATTATTGTTGGTAACTCATATAATGGTACAGCTGTTTCTGAACATGCGATGCGATTGGTTATCGATAAACATAAAATAGAGCCAGAATACATTTTTGCATATTTGCAGTCTATGCATGGCCAATCAGTATTGAAATCATTGCCCTATGGTTCTGTAATAATTACATTAGGAGAAACCTATTTAGGAGACATTGATATACCTATAATCAACAAAGATTTAAAGTTTAGTATTATTTCAGATGTTAGACAATATATATCATCGTTAGACAAAGCCATAGAATTAGAGAATAGAGCAATTTCTATGGTAGAAGCTGAAATTGAAAAATGGAACAAACATTAATATAATCTTCGGAGGCAATATGAGCTAGAATAATAATAACGAAATAACACCTTAAACGATATGTCTGAATTACGAAAAGAAAAGATAACCTGCCCTCATTGCAAACATGAGGGTGAGTTTGAGTTATGGAGTTCTATAAACGCAGACCTTAACCCTGAGTTGAAAGAAGGAATCTTCAACGAAAGGAT
>SAAR01001011.1 GCA_009916335.1 Erysipelotrichia bacterium
GCTGTGCATTGTGCGCGTTTGGCGCCAGTGAAGCGTAATACAAAATATTACGCTGTTCACTTTCAAGAGTGAAAGGTAGTGAGAGATCTTTAGCTAAATGCAGCGTCTTCGCTTTATGATAAGAGTATGCAGAGATAGTTGCGATGCATATTAACAGTCCCGATAGTATTTTTTTAATCATTTAGTCGGTCCTTTTTCTATTATTAATAGTAATGATTCAAAGGCAAAATCAAGAAAGGATTTCCGGTCTTTCTCAAGATGACGTAAAAGATAAATTTCTTTACTTGAGGATTTCTCTACTAACCCAGTCAAACAGAGCCAGAACAGCATCATGACATCTGCGATGGGGGCATTAAGCCTAATCTCTTTTTTTTCTACGGCTCTGGAAATTTGCATGGCGATAATATGATTAATTTCCTCTCCAAGCATATAGATATTGGTCAATACTTTATTGTTCTTCATTTCTTTTTCAGAACAACCAATTTTTCCGGTTATCCCAGGAAAGTAGACAATGCCGGAGTCATGGAGAGCAATTAGCGCCTGGCAGAATTCACGATAAAACTCGCGGAACGAATTGTTTTGGCTGGCTATCTGAACAACTTCCTGGTGAAAGCGTTCCATGCCGTCAAGTATAAGATGATCCAGGATATCCTGTTTATTGTCAAAATAGGTATAAAGCGTTGTTTTACTGAATCCCGCTTCATGTGCGATCTCATCCATGGTTGTGCCCTCTATTCCACGGCTAAGAAATAATGTATTGGATGTTGCTAAAATAACCATCCGATTAAAATCAGCTAGCTGAATTTTACGTTTACTCTTCATTTCATTTCCCTATGATTATTTCCATTTTGTGCATTTAATGCGATTCGTGTACCAATAGTACAATTGTAAAACTATGAGTCCAGTTGTTTGTCTAAATGGGAATGAATAATAAGAAAATGACCTAAATATATATCAATAACTTTCGTGGTTAAATGGGAAATATATATTATATGAATTTTTATAATTTGGTCATAAAAAAAGCCAGTCATTTGACTGGCTTTTGCGGTAAGCGACGATGATTAATCGTCGAGGAAGCTACGCAGTACTTCAGAACGGCTCGGGTGGCGC
>SAAR01001012.1 GCA_009916335.1 Erysipelotrichia bacterium
ATTGTATAATAATGTTAAAGAATTCAAGCAACTTGGTAAGTTTGGTACTGAGTTGCATTATGTTTCTGATTTGTTTTATAAAGACGGAGTAACGGAATCTCACGTTGTGTTTGAGAAAATTAAAGAGAAATTTCCTGATAGTTTATTTACTGAAACAGTTGTCGAAAACATGTTGAAATATGTAAAAGACACAGCTAATGAGCTATATAAAAGACATGGAAGTGGAGCTAAAATATATAGTGAGTTTGTTGTTCATGATCCTGAAACTAAAATTGTTGGTATTATAGATTTACTAGTCTTAGATGAAGACGGAAATGTTCACATATATGACTACAAGACATCTCATAAAAAGGCTTATGACTGGGATAATGATAAGTTAAATCGTATGAAATACCAGATGGCTTTTTATAATCAGTTAGTAGGCAAAAAAGGATTAATTGCAAATTCTATTAATCTATTACCTATAAATTTATCGGAAGTCGACTATACTACTGGAGTTGTTAAAGGAATTGATACCGATCAAGAATGGATTGACGTTACTGATGCTATCAAAAGCGGTTATTATCAACAAGAAGCTAACGCTCATGTTCCTGTTACATTAGCTTCATTGATGGATAAAGCAATAACAAACGATGATATTAAAAAAGAGCTGGGAGACGCGTTTGGTTATAGCATTCAAACAAACATAAATATAGAGTCTTTTAAAATTCGTAAAGATAGAAACGGGAAAGAATACTTCTTTAACATGTTAACTGGTAAGCAAGTCTATTTAGATGGCACAGAAGAGGAAAATCAAGTAAAAGTAGATGCTTATAAAAAAGAATATATGGCTTCCGAGAATCTTGCCGTATCACAAATGAAACATAATGCTAAACAATATCTCTCTGTTGAAGAAGACGGTAAACGTATTTTTTATCCTGGAAATGATTCTAAGCAGCTTGCATTTGAAAAGCTTTTAAGGCCTTATAAAGACAGTAACTGGCAAATAATAGAAGACGACGACCTAGATGCTTTAGGAATTATAGCATTCCAAAATACTTTAACTAAAACAGTTGACTTTATTTCTTTAACTAGTAATGACATTGATTCTTATTTGAAATTAAATAAATT
>SAAR01001013.1 GCA_009916335.1 Erysipelotrichia bacterium
GTTTTTCAATCTTTTAATTTATTGCCCAGAACAACGGTTTTAGATAATGTCATGTTGCCACTTTTATATAGCGCTTCAAAAAAGGGTCATGAAAAGAAGGCTAAAGAGGCGCTCGAAGCAGTAGATCTGGGCGAGAGATTAAATTTTTTCAGCAATCAGATTTCTGGAGGTCAAAAACAACGTGTGGCTATCGCTCGCGCTCTTGTTTGTGATCCGAAAGTTATTTTTGCCGATGAGCCAACAGGAAATTTAGATTCAAAAAGTGGAAGTACCGTTATGCATATTCTTGAAAGATTAAATAAAGAGGGGAGAACTATTATCTTAGTTACTCATGATATGGAATTAGCCAAACAAGCTGAACGTTTAATAATTATTAAAGACGGTAAAGTATGCTAAAACCATCTCTTGAAGCTTATTAGCATTTGCAATAAAAGATGAACTACTCATTTTATCGAAAGCAAAGCCATTTTTTCCTTCTTTAATAAAATTCTCCATTGTTCCTCTATTACAATAAAATTTTATTACAGCTTCTGGATGGCTGATCATATTGGTTACAACAAAAGTATAATCTATACACATTTGACCTTCTTTCTTTTCTAATTTCACAACAACTCTGCGCTCTTTAGTCCATTTCTTTGCTTTGTACATAAATTCACCATATATAACATGATGGTCATACATGTTTCTTTTACATAATTTCTCCATTCTTGTAGTAAATTCTTCAGAATACTTATACAATGTTGCATTTGCTTTTAATCTTATGGCGTATTTAGCATCATGTTCTTCGGCAATTTCATAAAATTCTGGTAGAGCAAAACCGCTATCGCCACGAATGTATATGTTTATGCAACTATATTTATTTGAGTATCTTTTCAGTAATGGTCCAATAAAAGCCACTGTTTTTCTTGATGTATAAACATTTCCAGATCTTAATTCTGCTTTTAATAAATCACCTGTTAATCCATCAAAAACTAATAACGGATGATATCCCATTGCTGAATAATGGGAATTATATGCTGAACCATATTGCTTACCATAAGTTTCAAAATTAGTAGAATCAATATCCAAAATTATTTGATTGGGCATATCAATAGCATATACTTTATCT
>SAAR01000208.1 GCA_009916335.1 Erysipelotrichia bacterium
GTTCTATCAGGGTATCGACGACTCTGCGCAGGGATTCATCGCTCTTTGTGGGGTTGAATCTGGATGTCCGGAGAATGCTGCCTCCGTCCGAGTGGATCCGGCTGACCATGTCGATGGTGAGGGGGATGACTTTTTTCTCTCCCAGGGCGAGGTGAGAGAATCCATCGTATATCCCGAAAACCTCCCATCCGCATTTCTTTGCCTCGATCGTCACGGAACTGATGACGCTGTTGATTCCTGGGGCGGGCCCTCCTCCGCAGACTATTGCAAGGGTATTCTGTATAAGTGTGGGCATTATGTCCTCCTGATTTTTAAAATTTCTATATGCGGAAGATTTTATCATAATCCTCTCGGGTATAATGGTGTCGTTTTTTCTAATACGGGGTATATACGAACAGGAAAAGGGAGCGGAGCCGAACGATGGTTTTTCTGACGGGGGACACCCATGGAATCCTTGAAATGAAGAAGTTCGTTCCCGGGAATTTCCCCCAGGGACAGATGCTCACAAGGGATGATTTCGTTATCGTCCTCGGTGACTTTGGTCTGTTCTGGAACAACCCCCCCTTGGACCAGGAGCTGGAAGAGCTTGCGAAGCTCGAGGCCATGCCGTGGACGACGCTCTTCCTTGATGGTAACCATGAGAACTTCGACCTGCTCGATTCCCTTCCCGAGGAGAAAAAGTTCGGCGCCCCGGCGGGCATTGCGGCACCCCATGTTTTCCACCTGAAAAGGGGGTACGTGTACTCCATAGGGGGCAGGAAATGCTTTGCATTCGGAGGAGCAAAAAGCCTCGACAGGGACGGGCGTACTGCAGGGAAATCATGGTGGAGAAGGGAGATCCCCTCCGAGGAAGAATACCGGCGGGGGCTTGATTCTCTTGAAAACGAAGACTGGACGGTGGACTGGGTACTCACCCATACCGCGCCGAATGGCATACTCAGGAAGACGAATCTCTACAAGTACCTTGAGGGTGATCCGGTATCGGCGTACCTGGACGAAATACAAAGGGGGATCCGTTACGCAAAATGGTTCTGCGGTCATATTCACAGAAACTGTTTTTTTCAGGAGGAAAGATTTTTCGTCCTGAAAGAAAACATAATAAACGGCGAAACGGGGAAGACGGTCTCCCTCCGGCATGATCGGCCATCCTTCAGGGAATTTATACGGAGGTACCAGGCCGGGAAAACGCTTGACGGGGATTAAAAAAGACGAAAGCAAATAATAATTCTGATCATATTTCATTATATTTTAGTTCTAATCCCATCGTTTTTGTTATATAATCCATAAACAAACAATATTTCTATTCTTTGTAAGCCTCATAAACGCTCGTTTAGGGCTTTTTTAGTTTCTTCGCACATTTGAGTTTATAGAATATCTTATTAAACAAACTCATATGTATGCATAACTTAACAGTTTTGCATATGATATTAAATTGTGATAAAATCAACTCATGTGGATGTGCAAATATTATATGCGAATCAAAGGAGCGAAATATGGTAAAAAAAGAGTATCTTAGTCGAAAAGATTTAAACAGTAGAGAAACTTTAGCATATGAATATATGCTTGACGGATTGAGTCTTAAACGAATAGCTAAGTCTACGGGTTATCAGTGGAATACGATCAAACGTTTTAAAAGCCTTTGGTTTGATAATGAAGGTAATTCAAGATTGGAGAAATTTTAATGATGAAAAAGTCAGGGGAGCTATTACAGAATACGCTTATTCCGTTTTTAAAGGGTACTTTTGATAATTATCAGGAAGAACATCAAAATAGTGAGTATGAGAGTTTTTCTTTTAGCATTAATCAATATAGTTTTCGTAATAGACTTGCTAAGAAAACACCGACTAAAAAGGGATATTTCGTTGTTTTCTGGGAGAAAGATAATAACAATAAAAATAAAGCATTTGATTATAAAAACAGTCCTGATTTTTTAATTGTTAATGTGTTTGATAATGAACACAAAGGACTATTTGTATTTCCGAAGTCAGAGTTATTAAAGCAAAAAATATTAAGAACATCTCAAGTTAAAGGAAAAATGGCAATACGAGTTTATCCTTTATGGGAACAAAGTTTAAATAAAACAGCTGAAAAAACACAACAATGGCAACTGGATTATTTTATAGATTTATCTTGTAAGACTGTAGATTACAATAAATTAGAAGATATCTTAAAACTAGGTGAAGTACAATGAAATATGGTTATGCAAGGGTTTCAACAAATGAGCAAGATTTAGCGAATCAATTAGAACAGTTAAAGAATGCTGGGGCAGAAAAAATTTATAGTGAAAAATACACAGGAACAAAACGTGACCGCCCCAAACTCGATGAATTGCTTTCTATTCTTTCAGAAGGTGATGAATTAATTGTCGCAAAACTAGATAGACTTTCGCGTTCTGTCCAGCAAGGAACAGAATTAATTTCAGAGCTACAAGAAAAGGATGTTGTTGTAAATATTCTTAATATGGGAAGAATTGATAGGACCCCCAACGGTAGCCTTATGTTGAATATGTTTTTAGCCTTTGCGCAATTTGAACGAGATATGATTGTTCAAAGAACCCAAGAAGGTAGAGAATATCAAAGACAACATAACCCAAATTATCGAGATGGTCGAAAACCAAAGAAAACAACGCAACAGATTAAAGAAATACTGGACTACTTAAGAGTTCATACGTATACAGAAACAGCTCGATTGTTTGAATTGGATAAGTCAACAATCGTGAGATATAAACAAAGGTATGGTCAAAATAAAAAGTAAAGGAAACAACATTTTATCACCTTACCAATAAGGAGGCTTAATATTTGGGCGCATATAAACTGACTTCATCGGCACAGCAAGAAGCATTATTATCTTTAGATAAACTATCAAAGGATGAGTTTCAGGGATATTTTAGCTTTTCACGGTCGGATGTGAAGTTTATTCTCTCTCACAGAGGTGTTGAAAACAGATTAGGAATCGGTCTGCAGTTGTGTCTTGCTCGATATCCAGGAATTTCTTTAAATTCGGTTGATAAAGTATCAAAATCTTTAGTTGAGTACGTTGCTGACCAACTAAAGATATCAACTATAGACTTAGATAACTATTTAAGTAAGAAAAATACCCCCTTAGTGCATTTAAAGAAAATTTGCAGACACTATAATTATTCCCTATATTCTTCAAAAGCATCGGATTATTTGAAAAATATTCTAAATGAAGCGATACAAGAAAATAATGATGAACTTTTTCTAATTAATTTAGCTATTTATCGATTAAGAGAACAACATATCTTACTTCCAGAACTTTCAGAGATCGAACGTTTGATTTCAACTATTCGACAGAATCACGAAAAATATCTCTACAAAAAAATAATTGAACTTTTGTCTGAGAATCAAAAGGAACAATTAGATAGCTTACTAGTAGTAAATTTGGATACCAAAAAATCTAAACTAGCCTGGTTGCAAGATATTAGTGGAAAACCAAGTAAAGATACCATTCTATCAATTTGCGACCGGATATCGGTTATTAAAGAGTTGAAACTGGAGCAGTTAACATTTTCGTTTACCAATGAGAAGAGATTAAGTCAGATAGCAAGATTAACAGAACGATATCATGCTTTTGACCTACGCAGATTTGAAGAAACAAAAAGATATGCTTTGCTTGTAGTTTATTTAATTCGTTATAGAAAAGCTCTAATTGATTTGGCAATTGAAGTACATAATAAAATTGTACAATCAATTAAACGAAGTGGGTTACACAAGAAAAACGAAGAAAATAAAAAAACGGGCGAGCAATCTAACCGCATGTTAAAGCACTTTTCTCAGGTTGTTAGTATGCTGGATCACGCAATTTGTAATAATGATTTTCAAAACTTAGCCCGCCAATTAAAACAATCATTCGATTGGAACGAGCTGATTGAAGAAGGACAACAAGCAGCTCTAATTGCTAGTCCCAGAAAGAGAACTTATATGGGTTTAGTACAGTATAAAGCTCAATATATTCGAGGATACTTACCAAGACTAGTAGAAACACTTGATTTTAAATCACCTAGAATGGATGATGATGGTTTAATTAATGCGCTCAGATTAATTACTGTATTGAAGAAAGAAAACAAACGGAAAATACCTGTAGATATTGAATTAAATTTTGTTAAAAAGCCATGGCAATCTCTCGTCAAAAACCCAGATGGGACAATTGATCGTTCTTATTTTGAATTAGTTGCTGCTACTGAATTAAATGATCGACTTCGATCAGGAGAAGTTATCGAGCCTCAAAGCGTCTTACACCAGGAATTAGATAATTATCTTGTGAGTTCAGACGCCATGATGGGATCGCATACAATTCCAGATACTTTTAAAGAATATTTATCGTCGAGAATTGAAGTTTTAGAAGAACGACTAGAAGCTTATCAGAAACTTGGAAAATCGTTTGATAGACTTACTATTACTAAAAAAGAAAAAAATACTCCTGAAGAAGCTGAATATTACAAAAAATCATTGTACAAACTGTTACCAGATGTAAATCTTGTCGAATTACTTATTGAAGTCAATAACTGGACGGGGTTTATGGACGAATTTATTCATGAGGCCACCAAAGACTCAGCAAATAAAGAGGAATTAGAAGTATTATTTTCTACATTAATGGCTATGGGCTTAAACATTCGCTTTCAAGATATGGAAAAATCTACGCATATTACTTCCGCTCAAATGGCAAATGCTAAACAATGGCGTATGTCTCCTGAGTCTTTCAAACGAGCACAGTCAGTATTAATTAATAAGCAGATTACTTGTCCTTTTAGTGAATTTTGGGGTGATGGATCAAAGGCTTCCTCAGATGGTCTTCGCATGCAGCTAGGAGTTTCGTCTATTCATTCGGATTTCAATCCTCATTATGGAAATAAAAAAGGGACAACTATCTATCGTCATACTGCAGATAAATATATTTCGCATTATGTCGAAGTGATCGCAACAAATCAACGAGAAGCTGCTAGTGCTATTGATGGTGCCATTGGACATGATACGGAATTAAATATTGAAGAACATTTTTCTGATACAAATGCTTATACTGACACCGCATTCGCGTTATTCCACTTGTTAGGATTCAAATTTGAACCACGAATTAGAGATATTGGTTCAATGAACTTATATACAATAAAATCTCCTGATCAGTATAAAAAAATGCAACCTCTAATTAAGCGCGCTGTCAATTTAAACTTAATAGAAAAGCATTACGATGAAATTAAACAAATCGCTTATTCCATTCAAACAAGAAAAACTAGCGCTAAAATAATTTTAAATAAGCTTGGTTCTTATGCTCGAAAAAATAAAGTCGCCCAGGCATTGAGCGAACTGGGAAAAATTGAGAAAACTATTTTTTTGTTGGAGTATGCGATTAATGAAGATTTACGAAAAGTAATCACACAAATGCTAAATCGTGGAGAACTTATTAATGATTTAGCCAGGGAGTTATTTAATGGTCAGAGAGGAAAGTTTATGGAGAAGGATTTTGAAAAGCAACTTCAAAGTGCAAGTGCTTTGAATATCCTGATTAATGCGATAAGCCTTTGGAATACTGTATATTTGCAACAAGCGTATAACTATTGTAAAAATAGCGAACCAGAAATAACGAAGTATTTAGAGTATACGTCTCCTATAATTTGGAGACACATTAATTTGTTAGGAGAATATAAAATTGATTTAACTACTTTACCCGAAGAACTTCGCGAATTAAATCAAGGTAAGTAAAAAGCCTATCATTTTTAAAATGATAGGCTTTTTACTAAGATTCAGTGATAGAAAAAGACCGATAAATCAATAATATAATCTCTTATATGGATTTTAGGGGGTTATGTGTACGCTGGGCCTAATAGGTCGATGGTCTTGTTCTATTAAATTGTTAAGATAC
>SAAR01001014.1 GCA_009916335.1 Erysipelotrichia bacterium
AGTTTCTTTAATGAAGAAAAACCTAAGAACGCTATGTTGCGGAGTCAATTGCCAAGAAATGATTACGAACTCTTGGCAAATTCTTGTGATGTAGGTTTGATATTTCTAGATAAAAGATTTACCATACCTAACTTTCCATCTAGGCTTCTTTCATATATGCAAGCGTCAATGCCTGTTTTAGCGGCGACTGATATAAACACAGATCTCGGAGAAATTATAGATCGTGGTAACTTTGGTTGTTGGTGTGAAAGTGTTGATGTAGGTATGTTTAATCAACTTGTTAATAAATTGTGTGATGAAGAATTAAGAGTAAGTTTAGGTAGAAATGCAAGAGAATATTTGGAAGAACATTACTCAGCAAAGAACTCGTATGAAATAATCATAAAACATTTTAAGAATTAGAAGAGAGGTAATCAAATGTTTAAGGGAAAGACTTTACTAATCACAGGTGGTACAGGTTCGTTTGGGAACGCAGTTTTAGATAGGTTTTTAAGTTCAGAAATAAAAGAGATTCGAGTATTCTCAAGGGATGAATTAAAACAAGATAATATGCGACATCTCTATCAACAAAAATTTCCAGAATATAGTGATAAACTAAAGTTCTATATTGGAGATGTTCGTGATATCAACAGCATTCGCAATGCAATGCATGGTGTTGACTATGTATATCATGCTGCCGCCTTGAAACAAGTTCCATCATGTGAATTCTTTCCAATAGAGGCAGTAAAAACAAATGTCTTTGGGACAGAAAATGTATTAACGGCTGCTATAGAGGCAGGTGTTAAGAAAGTTATTTGTTTGTCAACGGATAAGGCGGCATATCCTGTCAACGCTATGGGAACATCTAAAGCAATGATGGAAAAAGTTGTCGTTGCAAAATCGAGAACAGTATCGCCTGATGAAACAATGATTTGTTGTACACGCTATGGAAATGTACTGGCTTCACGTGGGTCGGTTGTGCCACTTTTCATTAATCAAATAAAAGAGAATAAAGAATTAACTGTTACAGATCCATTAATGACTCGTTTTATTATGACTCTTGAAGAAGCTGTTGACTTAGTAGTATATGCATTTGAAAATGCTCAACCTGGTGACATAATGGTACAA
>SAAR01000209.1 GCA_009916335.1 Erysipelotrichia bacterium
ATCTAAAATCATACTACTATTTTGTGAACTAAAGGTACGAATATTTCGTACTTACAGTTCACAAAAATACACATTATTTTGATATAACAAATAAAAAAAGTTATATTGCTATTTCTATAACATTCCTTTGTGTAGGCTATTTCGTTGTGGTGGAATATGTTATCCTTTTATCTATTGTTGTAAATGAAGTTACGAATTAAATTATCTTTTTTGTCGCTTTGCATGCAAAGAAAATACCTTACGAAGAAGTTACCTCATTTCAACAAATTCTTCTCTTGTAGTAGTAGTGTCGTAGCCTCCAATTCTTATGTTTGTTTGTTTGCTTATTCCTGTATATCCCAAACTTGAATCTTCATAGCGTTTGAATTTAAACACAGCATCATTCATTTTAGCAGAATTAAAAACACCTAACTTCTCCAAAAGAGAAAAGTCCTTTACCACAGCGAAGGTAGTAAAATAGGAGTTATGGAACAAACGTTAAAATCGATTAGGTTTTAATATATCAACAAATCTCTTTCTCTTATTCTTCTTCCAATCCATGATTTTTACATAAATACCATTGTGTTTCTTGTCGGTTTTATTTGCACAGCTCTCGCATTCTTGTTCTATTAAATAATCATCTTCTTTGCCAAATAGGGTTTCTTCGCCTCTGATTATTATCTTTTCTGTCTTACAGCTCATAGGGATTACATACTTGAGCCCATCCATTTGAAAGATGTTCCAAACGATAATTTCTGCAATCTCCTTTTGATGCTCTAAACTCGGGTTTTTTTTAAATTTATCTTTGTAATAATCAATAAACGTATAAAGGAGATTTTCACGAGCTATTAGTAAACTATCTCCTTGCCATTCATAACCGTATGAACTTTGAAAGGCAATTTTTGCCCATTTTATCCATTCATCTTGAGTGTTGCAGTATTTTGAAACGAAACTTAATTTTTTATCTAAAAATCCCACTCGTTTTTTTAGTGGCAGTAATTCTTGCTTATCAGAAACGGGGTCATAACGAGATACAATAAAAGGAGCTTCGCCACAAGTGATTTCTAGTTTTAGCAATGAAACATATTCTTGCCAGTTACTTTTTGTAACACGTTTGGTATCACAAGCTTCATTCATTAGTTTAACAATACTAAGTGGTGTAAAAACCTCTGCTTTATCGCGGGTTCTTAAAAGTTGCTCTTCCTTGCTTTTTACGGCACGTGGTTGTATTAATTTTCTATTTTTACCTGTTACCAAATCCGAAGTTATAGGGGCAAATGAAGCAAATTTCTTTCCTTTTTGTTCATACGAATCTGTAGCCCACAAAATATTATTACCAGTGGTTTTATCTTGCAAAAGAATATTTAACAGATCATCTTTTTTTAAAAGATAATCTTCACGGATGTCTATATTGTTCGAACTAATTTCAATCATATAACCTTAATAATTCGACTTTATTCGTGGTTATTAATGTAATCAATTTCACTTTGAGTAAAGTTGAAGTTTGAGAATAGTTGATTGTCAATTTCAGGTATTGGTTTAGTCCAATCAATATCAGAATTGGCAGTGAAATCTAAAAGAGGAATGACAAAACCGAATGTAAAACTTCTGTTTGGTTCGTTCAAAACCATATAAGCAAAAAACCTTGTTTGTGTATATTTGATAAAATTTTCAACATCAACCTTTTTCTCGGAATTAAATATTAGCATTTTACTTCTTCCGAACACTTCTTTAGGTTTAAATATTTCAATTATTTCAGATGCTCTAGAAAGTACTTGTTCAATTTTGGGAACTCCAGAAACTAATTTTTGTTTTGGATACGCAGAGGGCATAGCAACCTTATATTGGTCGATTAGTTGAATATTTTTTTCAATGGTTAATCGTTCGATATAATACCATTTCGCTCTACCTGATGAGCCAGATTTGTCATTTGTTAACAATCTGATTGGATCATTGAAATGCTTTGGTTCTAATGAGTATAATCCTGGATTATTTTCAATAAAGTCACTTTCTATACCAAACGTCTTGTTTGAAACATTTTTTTTTATTTTATCGCCTATTAATTTTACTCCTATTGTAAAATCAGGACTTGGTGATAATGTTTCCCATTCATCAATTTTTACTTTTCTTGTTTTATCAGAATACATTCGATTAGAATATTCAAAAGTATTGTGGGTTTTAGTCATGTCGCGGTTAACGATTGAAACACCTGCTGAAAGGTTTACACCTTCCCCAAAAATTGGATTTGGGTTTATATCATTTCGATACCACGCACGTTTGTCGGTTGTTCCTTCAAAAGCATTTATTGAAACTGTGTGACCATCACTCAAAATTCGCTTACCAAAACCTTGAAAAGTTTCATTATCATCAAACCAACCACCAAAAGGATAAACTAGTGATGATTTTTTTCCAATAACATCAGCTGTATTTTGAAATAGATAATATACCCATTTTGAATTTGCTTGTGATTGACTTTCAGTTTTTTCTACAGTTTCCTGATATGGTGGATTGCCGACTACTGCATCAAATTTCATGTTTTCAGTAAGATTTAAAAGTTCTTGTAATTTTTCTTTGGCTCTGATTTGTTGTGCTTCTAGTGTAATGTCGTGTTGAATAAAATTCTTGCGAGAAATCTTATTTTCAACATCAAACCCAAAAATGTAAGATTGTGTAATGCCCTGTAAAATAGGTGTAGGAGCCAGTCCATACACTTGGTTTTCTAAAATATGTTTCAAGCACTCGCTATCACTCTCATATCGTGAACGAGTATTGTTGAATATTTTTTTCACTATCTCGGTGATGTACATGCCCGATTTCATGTAAAGGTCTATAAAGGTGTTGTCTGTTCTAGTGAATAAACTAGGGTCGTGCTCTTCCAACTTATTAATCATCATCTGTACCACTTTTTTGGGTGTGAAAATTTGGTTGGTTTTTTGGTTGGGTATCAACTCAAAAACATCTTCTTCTGCCGTAAAATAGTTGGCTAGCTGATTTTTCTTTAATCTAAATTCTGCAATGGAAGCATTGAACCTGTATTTATTAAATACGCCTTGAAAGGTTTTTCTTTCTCCGTCTTCTTCGTAATCAAAGCCATCACGCAGTTTATGAAATTCTTCTTTGGTAATACTAGTGAGTTCAAGGAAATCATTGTCGTCAATTTCTAAATCAAAATTATCAATGGTAATTTCATCTTTCGAATCATTAGCCATGATGAACATAGGAATGGTACGTGTAAAAGAACGCAATCTATCTCTTATTTCATCTTCTTTGGTTTTCTGAACCTTTTCTACCTTTTCATCTTCTTTTTGTGTGACTTTATTCGTAACAAAATCCAACTCAATGGTATCAATCAATCTTTGTTTCAGAGCCTCGCTATCCTTTACCTCGGCATTATTAAATTCTTCGGCAAGAGCTTTAACTTTTTCTTCTATTTGTTTGGTTACCTCCTCGGTCTCGGCTTGGGTTGCTTTATAAACTTCTTTATACTTTGCAATCAGAGGCTCGGCAATCTCTGATACATTTTCTACTAATTCATCAGCTTGAATTTGTTCGGCATTCAATTCCAATAAATTGTCAACAACTCTTTCGGTATTTGTTTTGAATATTTTTTCCCCAAGAATAATTTCCGTGTTTTGATTGATTTCTTTTGTTTTGTTGTTGTTTACAGCTTTGGCATCGTCTAAATCAAGTGTGTTTGTTGATCTCTGAACACGCTTGTTTTTTTCTACTTGCATTTTATCTAAGATGTCCTCTACTTCCTTAGGGAAATTGAAAACACCTTTCAGGCTGTCATTAAACAGAAGATTCGTCATAAAACGAGCTTGCACAATCTCTGTAGCAGCCAACGCATTCGGGAATGTTAGCACCTTATTGGCATCTAGTTCAATCATTTCCCCATTTACATCTTCCGAGATTACAGGAAAGAAGTTCAGAAGTTCTTTGATGTTTTCTTCTCTGTCCTTTTCGGTAATTTCACCTTTTACTGCTTTCGGATTTAAGCCATTAGCAAACTGGTCATAAATCTCCAATACACGAGTAGGAGCAAAATCAAAAAGGTAGGCAGATTTTTTAAAGTACAATTCACCATTTCTAAACTCCTTAAAAGGATTTTGGGCTCGAAAAGCCGCTTGCATATACAGCGAAGGCGTTTTAATATCGGTAAGCATCAAAACGGCTGTCCACTCTTTAACAGTTACACCTGTGGTTAGTTGTCCACAAGAAAGGGTAATGGTTTTATCATTTTCAGCAATGGCTTTTTTTACCTTTTGAAAAGAAGATTCGTTGGCTTTAAAATCGTTTTCTTCTTCTTCAAAACTTCTACCATCTCCTGCTGCAACTATTACTTTATAATCTTTGAAAATAGGGTCTTCTTTAAGTAGTTTTTCCAAAGCTTTTACAGAATCCACTCTATTGCCTACATACCAAAATGTATGTTTTAGTTCTTCTCTCAGTTCAGGTGTAGAGAAAGGATACTTTTTGTTTGTTGAAAGATTCTTTAAAAACTCCTTAACGTCATCTTCGTGTACAAACTTTTTGTCTTTCGCTCTAAAAAACTCATTCAAGTCAAAAGCATAATCTCTTGTTTCATTGTCAATTTCAATCCCCTCATTTACTTCATCTGTAATCATTTGTGAAATACGATAAGTAAACAGTTTTAGGTCGGGTAAATCAGTATGTTCTCCTGTTTCTCCTTCTTCAAGCTCTAGCTGTTTGATTTTTTGTTCATCAAGATATGTCCAATTATAAATGGCTTCTTTAGGAAATTTCTCATTAGCCAATGCTTTGAATGGAGTACCTGATAGATGAAGTGTATGTTTACGTTTAATTACGTCAAATGCAGCATCAGTTCTACCGGTATCAACTCCTTCGTGTGCTTCGTCAATAATTAATAAGTCCCATTTCAAATCAGCCACCCAGCGTAATTTATCGTAATTTCCTCCAAAGTATTTAGAGCCTTTTAAATCTTGCAAAGAAAGAAATGTAATCAGCGGTTTGATTGGTTTTATAGCAATATGCTGCTCTCTTGTCAGAGTTGCTCTGTTCTTTAATGAAGAAGTCTCTGATATAAAATTATATCCGTCAACAAACATTTCAAAATCATCAAACCAAGAGTTGGCGATGGCAGGTCTATTGGTTACAATAAGCACTTTGTTAGCACCCAGTCGCTTTGCTAAGTCATAACTTGCAAGGGTTTTACCAAATCGAGGCTTTGCATTCCAAAGAAATTCTCCTTTTTCATTATTCTGAAAGTATAGAAGTGCTTTTTGTACAGCATCTTTCTGCTCATCTCGCAATACATATTCTATCTTACCCTCATCAGTTTGTAGGGCAAAGAATCCTCTTTTTCGGAATAAGTCGAATAATTCTTTTGAGTTTTCAGGATTTCCGTTGAAATAAAACCATTCACTGCCTAATTCCGTTCTTTTTTCAATTCCATTTTTCTCAAGAAATTTATGAAAAGTCTTATCAGTAAAACTCTCTTTATTCCCTTCAAAAAAAGCAGGAGAACTCCATAATTTCAAGTATTTTTCTTTAAGAGCAGCAGTATTTACTTGTTGCTTTATTCTTTCATCAACATTCTCTTTTTCTGTATATCCAATCTTTTGAGAACCTTCATTCTCAATACGATTAGGAAGTATGTATGAATATACCTGAGGATATACAATCTTGTATGATTTAATACTTTGTATTTGCTGACTCATATCCTCTCTATTTGGTCTTTAACAAGGTCGAGTATTTCAACTTGACTATCTTTCTTCTCTGCGTTACTCATAATATGCTCTCTTTTGTTAAGAAAAGCACATAAAAAAACGTGGGCTAATTCCCATTACTTGTACCAGAAGCCCGACCAAAGGCAACACTACAAAGTAAAAAGGAACGCCCACGATAA
>SAAR01001015.1 GCA_009916335.1 Erysipelotrichia bacterium
ACGGTTATCCGTGTGAGAACGAGAGATTGGCGCATCAAGCAGCTGCATGAGTATCAGATGCAATATACTGAATTGAAAAAGTATGCTGAAAACGGTACATTAACCAACGAAAAAATGAAAATTATCCAACACAATATTGATTCAATAGGAATAAGAATTAATGTTGTCGAAAAAAGACACCTATGGGATTGGGTAATTCTCTATACAAAATATAATGATTGTTATCCGAGAAGAAAAGGGCTGTATTTAGACTTGTACATTGCCGTATTAAATAAATACAAAGGTGCCAATTGATGGTAGGAAAAGTAATGGAAAAAGTTGTTGTATTAATGTCAACCTATAACGGTGAAAAATACTTACGTGAGCAGTTAGAAAGTATTTTTAATCAAGAAGGTGTAGAAGTTACTGTTATTGTAAGAGATGATGGATCAACAGATCAAACGATATCTATCCTGAAAGAATATGAAAAAAAAGAATCCTTACAGTTCTACACTGGAGAAAATTTAAAACCGGCAAGAAGTTTTATGGATTTAATGTATAATGCGTCGAGTGCAAAATATTACGCTTTATGCGATCAGGATGATGTTTGGACTCAAGGAAAGCTAAAGGTAGCAGTAGAATTCTTGCGAATCTGCAACAAACCGGCTTTATATTATCATGGAATGAATCTTGTTGATAGAGAATTGAATAAATATGGTTATTATTTTAGAGAACAGGAAAAAGCTGAAAGCCTAGAACTTTCATGTTTCTATGGTGATGAAATTGCTGGATGTACGATGGTATTTAATGATGAGCTAATGAAGAAAATACGAGAATATAAGCCGACTTATATTACTATGCATGATGGATGGATACATAGAGTTTGCTTATGTGTACATGGGTGCATTTATGGTGATAAAACTGCCTATATTAATTATCGTCAGCACGGTAATAACGCAGTTGGAATGCGACAGAGAAAAATATCAGATCAATTCTCTGAGATGGAAAAAAAAGAATGTAAATTTAGCAGATTAGCTAAGGAAATGATGCAAGGATATAAACAATACTTGAATCCTAATGAAAGAGCTTTACTTAAAAGACCTAGCTGACATTGACGACGCAGACC
>SAAR01001016.1 GCA_009916335.1 Erysipelotrichia bacterium
TTGAAAGGGAAAAAATAACAACTCTGCCAAAAATCCAATACTGCAGATGAAATAGGGTTATTCATGTCAAAGTTTCGGGTAGTATGAATAATTCAGGTATGATTATATGGGAATTGAAAAATGGGCTACAAGAGAATGGAAGGCAAAGAAAAATGTCTCAACAGATTACATATTATTATTTGATCAAGTATCGAATGGAATAAAAGTTAATTTTCAAAAAGTAAAAGCTCATTCAGGGAACGAGTTTAATGAAATCGTAGATCAACTTGCTAAAAGAGCTTTGCATGAAAAGGGTGTAACTAAAAATAATGATGGGAGTTTAACCTTGTCTGGTATAGAATCAGGAGAGCTTGAACTTGTTTTGGAAGTAATCCAAGAAGAAGTAGACGGCATTAAATATTATAATAATTCTCAGGAAAATTGCCTAAGTCACACACTAGTATCAAATAATGACAAGGTGGTGATTAATTCTTATAATTCTGGTAAAATTACTATTCAAGGTAAACAGTCTTCATTCAAAGAATATGTAATCATTTTGTTAGTTCAGCTTTGTGAAGGTGAACAGGAAGTCATTGAAGTTTTGAATGGATACCATGAAGTGAAAATGGATTCAGATGATATAGATAAATTATTCAATCAGTTGATGCCTAATTATGTTAGAGGCCAGAAAAAACTTTCTAAACTTGACAATGTTTTATATAAGGCAGTATACAATTATAATTTGAAAGATGACCAGATACGGGATTATTCTGACTTACCAATGCCGATGTTACGAGCCTTAGAATACTACTTACATACTACGTTTAAAAGTGTGAGTTTATTAACTGTGAATAGCAGAGATGTAAATCAGTTCGGATGTTATTTTGAAAAATTACCGAATGGAGTTTTTATTCTACAAAATGCACATGCTCAGAAATTCCCACGGATTGAACATGCTCAATATTTGAATGATTTGTATAATTTTTATTTTAACAACAGACATACATTAGTCCATTGGAATCTTGATATTGAGGATACCAGAATTCTTGAAACATCAGAAGAATCAAGAGAATTGATAAAAGAAGGGTTGACTATTATAGATAACTACTATATCATGTTTAAC
>SAAR01000210.1 GCA_009916335.1 Erysipelotrichia bacterium
CATGAATGCTACTATATGTAGATTAATTTTTTTTAACATCATTTTCTTTTCTTTGGAGTAAAACTAAAATAAAATACCGTAGCACACAAACAAAATAGTATCAGAATGTACAAATCATCTCTTACTTTAAACCCCAACCCTATATAAGAAAAAAGGAGTTGCCATGCCCCCATAATCACAACGGTTCGAACCGTTCTATTATTTTGTTGTCGCAATAAAATATGATGAATATGTGTTTTATCGGCACAAAAAGGATTGTGCCCATTTAAAATTCTTCTTACCATCACTGTAAGCGTATCTAAAATAGGAATGGCTGCTAATAAAAGAACTGAAACTGCTGTAACATATTCTTTTTTAATTGCATATACAGCTATAATTACAATTAAAAAACCTAACGTTAAACTTCCAGAATCTCCCATGAAAATTTTTGCAGGGTGCCAATTAAAAACAAGGAAGCCTAAAATAGCACAAATTAAACTAGCCGATATGTATAATAAAAAATAGTCACCTAACTTAAAACCCAAATAAGTAAAAGAGATTAAAATCACCAAAGAGATCAATGACGCCAAACCATCCAATCCATCCACTAAATTCAATGCATTAACAAAACCTGCACATGCAAAACTAAAAAAGATAAAAGAGATCCAAAATGGAAAAATAATTTCAGTTCCAAGGAAATTACCAAATTTTTGAATATCGAAACCCAAAAAATACAACATCCCAGAACATACCAGCGTTATTAAGAGTTTTTTTCTAGAACTTAAAGATTCAAAATCATCCCACAATCCTAAGAAAAAGACCATAGTAAGCGGAAGACAGAACCAATAATCATGTTTCAAATCAAAAAGAAAAATTCCAACACAAAATGCAATAAAAATTGCTATTCCACCACTTCTAGGAATAATATTTTGATGAGAACTCCTCTCATTAGGTATGTCTAAAAGAGGAATAACAAATTTAAATTTAATTAAAAAAAAATTTATTCCAAAAGATACACATACAATAAATAATAATTTATAAAAAACAAACTCCAAGAAGACTCCATTCTTAAATTTATACATAAACCATATATTGCTTTATTATTATATGTTTTTCTTTCTTAATGAAGCCAAGAAATTTAAAAATTTGTGAAATAATCTTATAAATTTTAACGTTTAAAGCCCAAAATAGAAAGCAATAAACATGCTATGAAAAACAATATTTTTTCTTTAAATTTTCGCCTACATTGAGGCGCATAAAAAGCTAACTTTATAAAACCAAAACGTGTTAAAGGATACCATTTTTTTACAAAAGGAGTCTCTTTTCTGCCTATTAAACAAGCAATATCCCGTGCTTGTGCCATAGCCCCACCAAATAAGACTTTTTCAAGACGGTAACTAAAAGCTTTTAGCCCCTTATTAACCCCAACTTGATTATTTTCATGTTGGCGATAACGCATACTCGGTTTTGCATCGATAATCCATTTAAAACCATTTGCTCGCGCAAAAGCATAACAGAACCAATCATGAAGCCATACCGTTTGCATACTATCCCATTCTTTTATAATACACTTTCTTATCTCTGAAGCTAAGGCTTGTGTCATAACATAGGTACACCCAGGTCCTGCTGCTTCAAAAAGATAATCATACTGGCGTTGAGGTTGTGCTTTGGAAACAAGCTGTTCAGCTCCATTTTCCCAAAATGCAGTCACATTACTTGAGTAACCATCAGCTTTTGTTTCCCTCAGTTTGGAAACAGCACGTGCCAATTTATAGGTGTACCAAATATCGTCTTGATCGGCAAAAGCAATAAAGTCATACGCGCTAAAATCAACATCTCGGATAAGACGAAAGAAATTTTTGGCAGCACCTCCAAAACGACCTGCATCCTCCAACAAAACAACATGCGAACACCCAGCATAAGATGATTCTAACCATTCTCGTGTACCGTCACTTGATGTGTCAATACTAACAAATATCTTGACAGCAACGCCTTCTTGCTTTAGAATACTATCAATCTGCTCTTTGATATACGCTTTTCCATTGTATGCCGCCAATAAAATAGCAATTTTATTTTTAGCCATTATTCTCGCCTAAAAGTATTTCAAAAAGTTCCTGCCACGTATGGGAAACAAGCCCTTCTGATTTTACACTAACATGAGGTTTATATTCCAATGTCCCATCGATAGAGTGTTTGATTAAAGTGGCTAAAGCCATAGGGTTATATGGGTTAAAGAATTGCACTTTGTCATACGCACCAACCGTTTCATGTGCATACTCAAGATCAGCAGCAAAAATCGGTTTTTGAAACATTTTAAATTCACTGATTGGCAATCCCCATGTTTCAAGTTTTGAAGGGAAGATGAGCCCATCTGCTGATTGATACAACTGAAACACTTTTTCTCTGCTTTGAAGTCCCACAAACTTTAATTCGGGTATGGATCCATAATGTTTAATAATCCATTGTGCATACTTGTTTTCGGTACCATTGATTGTTATAACCACTTCAAGGTGTTTTCTGTATTCATTTTCTAAAAGTAAAATTGCTTCGGCAATAATTTCAATATTTTTAAAAACTCTCGGAAACGTTGGATAGAAAAAAACATGTTTATGGCTTGGAACAGTTTTGGGAGCCTCTGCTTTTATAACAATATTCGGATAAGCAACCACACACTTTTGAATCGAATAGATTGACATAAATTTTTGACGAAGCCACTCTTGTTGAACGATTACAAAATCATTTTTCCCTATATTGATCCGATAAAGCCATTTATAAAACCAGCAAAAAAGTACAAATTTTGGATCTAAAAACAGTTCTTTTTTTGAAACCTTAAAAAAAGGTGACGGATTATGGCAATACACCGCTCGTATTGAGGCTTCAACATTAGGCGTTATATCGTGAAGTGAGAGCCAAAGATACGGCTTTAAAACTTCGGATAATTTTTTGAAGTACCCGTATTCGTAGTACAACCGATACACATACGATTGTGTCGATTTTGGAAATTCAATAAACTCAATGTTGGATAGCGAAGAGAAAAGCTCTTTACGATGAACCAAAGCATAGATTTTATAGTTTTTTGTTAGCTTACCATCCAATGCTTTTAGGCAGTCTTGAAAGACAGAAAGGGGACCACCTTGAGTAAAGTTAATTCCAGAAATAACAATCGTCTTCACACTCTAATCCACTCATTTTTTTCAAAATTAAATTGTTTGATCACTTTAGCAGGAGATCCTAATGCAATGCTATAAGGAGGTATATCTTTCGTGACAACAGACATCGTACCAATGATGCTTCCTTTACCTATCGTCACGCCTGGTAAAATGGATACAAATTCACCTATCCACACATCTTCTTCAATCAGCACAGCAGCAGAAGAGAGCACACGCTCAATGGGGGGAATCAATGGTGATGTATGAATGGCATCAGAACCGTAACTCCCATGATTATGATCTGTAATAAAAACTTTGCTCGCGATCAAAACACGATCTTTAATCGTTACAGAGTGGATAGCACCAATATGAACGTAGTCATTTATCTGAACATCATTGCCTACATGTAAAACGACTTTAGGCTCACTCGGAAAGGCATCCAAGCGACAACCAACGCCCGTTGTCAGCCTTTTGCCAAGATTCATATATCGACGCCCTCGAACGTAAAAAGGTAACCGAATAATCCGACTTTGAGGATAAAATAATTTCGTATAAAGATAATTTTCCATAAGACGAAGAGAAAATTTATTTAAAAAGAGTGATAGTAATTTCATCGCTTTAACAATTCCAAGCCATCATAAAGCGCTCGTATCAACTCTTTACGTTCTTTTGATCCATATTGAATATACTTAATCATTCGTGTTACATAAAAGTAGATTAACGAGCTTATTTTAGGGAAAAAGCTAAAATTCTTCCCAATAAAATAGAGTCTATTTCGGTTTGTATAATAAATGGAAAAAAGACTGTTTGCGCCACCTGTGCTAATACTAACTTTGTGCTGTACAATTGCTTGAGGGAAATATACGATTTTATATCCCATGTACTTTGCTCTATAGAGGAAATCGGTATCGTCATAGTAGACAAAATATTTTTCATCCATCGTCCCAACTTTTTGAAATACTTCACACGAAAGTAACATAAAACAGGTTGGTGCAAAACCAATGTATTCAATATTATCATACTGTCCAATATCTTCTTCTTGATTCCCTCGAAGAGGTGTTAATGCGCTGTATTCTAAAACTTCACCACCTGCCATCCATAATTTTGTCGTTCCATAATAATAAATTTTTGGCACAACAATCAATTCATGTTTGGCTTGAGCATAATCCACCATCACGGAAATGGTCTCTTCTGGAAATTCAATGTCATTATTCAGTAAAAGTATATAATCACATTTTTCTTCTAATGCTTTAAGAATACCTTGATTATTCCCTTTTGCCACACCTAAGTTTGCATTATTATTGATAAATTCAACAGGAATAGCATAAACCTTAGATAATCGCATTGCTTCATTCAGAGCATCATCGTTGGGTGAATTATCAATCACATACAGTATATAATTCATATACGTCTGTTTTGAAAGACTCTCAAAAAAGCCCTCCAAAACTTCTATACCATTATAGAGAACGGTTACAAGTCCTAATTTAGGTAATGTACTCATTTATAAAGCCCTTTTGCTTTCATCTCAACAATGCTTTTCTCGTAATGATCTTCCATCACTTCTTGATTCTCAACCCATGCCGTAAATCTTTGAATACCTTCTTCAAAAGAAACTTTTGGCTTGAAACCTAGTTTTTGTTCTATTTTAGTTAAATCTGCATAATTATGCCTAATGTCTCCTAAACGGTAATTACCGGTTACCGTAATCTTTGAATCACTCTTATACGCATTTATCAGCGTTTTAGCAACCGTTAGGACATCAATGGCTTGCCCCAATCCAACATTGAACACTTCACCATTGGCTTCATCTTTTTCAATGCCTAAAATGGTAGCATCAACCACATCATCCACATAGACAAAATCTCTACTCTCTAAACCGTCTTCAAAAATCGCAATATCATTACCGTTTTTAATCCGTGTAGAGAAAATAGAAAGAATTCCCGTATAAGGATTTGAAAGTGATTGTCCTGCACCGTAAACATTTTGATACCTAAACGCAACAGAAGGAATACCTAAAGATTGTCCCATTAGCATAAACATCTGCTCTTGAACATGTTTGGTAATGCCGTAAATAGAAGTAGGATGGATTTTACTCTCTTCATCGGTTGGCTGTAAAGTAACTTCATGTTTACAGTAAGGACATTGAACACTAAAATTTCCAAATGCCATATCATGATCAAGTCTCGCAATCGGATAAACGATGCCATGTTCTTTACATGTATATTTTCCCTCTCCATAAATTGCCCTCGAAGATGCAACAACAATTTTTTTGATACTGTGCGTTTCATTTGCCAAAATATCTAAAAAGATAGAAGTGCCTTTGATGTTCATATCGGTATATTTTTCTATCTCATACATGGACTGTCCCGTGCCTGTTTCAGCAGCTAAATGCACAACGACATCAATGTTTTCTAATGCTTTTTTCCAATCATCATAATTTAAAACCGTACCGTGAATAAAGTTGACTTTGTCTTTAATAGAGTGGTATAAAGGAGAGTTTTCACTGTGGATTTGAGGGGAGAGATTATCAAGCACAGTAACGTTATAACCTTTTTCGATCAACTTTAAACTTAAATTTGACCCGATAAAGCCTGCTCCACCTGTGATTAAAATATGTTTATACTTCATCTCTAAAATTTCCTTTTGCATCTGTTTTTTTCCATTGTTTTGTTATAACATCATAACGCTTAACAATCTTTGCAGGAATTCCT
>SAAR01001017.1 GCA_009916335.1 Erysipelotrichia bacterium
AAAATAGTTTTATAAAAAGCTGTTGCATCCGTATTGACTTTCGATAAAATCTCAAGTCTGTTTGAATCTTTTGAGCAGACCTAAAAACATTTCATATGAAAGCTATTTTTTATTTGCAGATGGTCATAATCACAATGACTGTGCAACAATGATAGAACATCCACTCTATGGGGAGTTCCATTGTTACCTTCTTCATTTACTGGTTACATCAGATCTTGAATGGGATGAACTTAAGAGTATTTCAACCATCTATTGGGATATTATCCCAAGATATCAATACACTCAAACATTACATATTTGCGCAAAACCAGAAGCTATCGAAACAAAATATCTACCCATTATTTACGATAAAAAAACATATGATTTTTATCTGCCATCGTTTATTGAAAAAGAAGTTAAAAATACCAAATATCCTTTAGACCTTAGAAAATTTGATCGTATAGCTGGAGATTTGTCGTGGCTTTATAGGTTGTACAATAAACCCATAAAGCCTATAAGCGATAAAGAGCTAGAACGATATCATAACTGCGAATACATCTCACGTACAAGAAACGACAAAGAGACAATCAGCACCATACTCAATTTAAAAAGTGTTGCAGCAGCGCCTCTTCCTATGATAAATTCATATCTCATTGATCCAATTCGCGCTATGACGAATGGAACCATCCAAGCGGCATTATTAGCATTAAAGACGGGTTGGGCTATTAATATTGGTGGAGGGTTTCATCATGCTCATAAAAATAGAGGTGGAGGTTTTTCATTTTTTAATGACTATGCGCTAGCCACGATAGAATTACGCAATATAAACCCATCATTAAAAATTCTTTACATTGATTTAGATGCGCATTTAGGGGATGGTGTTCTTGAATTTGGTACCTCTACAAATAACTTCTATATTTTTGATGTTTATAATACCTTTGAACCATACTTGAAAACAACGAAAAAAAGTAAAGATGGACGCTTTACATTGGTTGGCATACCACCATACACGTCCGATCAAAGATATCTAGCGGTATTAGAACGTTATTTAGTCCCACAAGTAGAGTTGGTAAAGCCTGACTTCATATTTTATAACGGAGGAGGTGATATCCTTCTAGGT
>SAAR01001018.1 GCA_009916335.1 Erysipelotrichia bacterium
TAATTGAGCATTTCATAGTTAAAACTTTCAGAACTCATAGCCCATTTGTATACACCTACAGTTTTTGTTATGCTGGCTTTTATAGGATTGTACTCGATATACTTGACCAAAATCTTCAAATACACTTCATCATAAACATACCATGACTTAAAACGCCCTTGCCATAAGGGGCCCACTCTTTTATATTTTTGATTGTAGTAGATACTATAGCGAGAATTGACTTTTTGCATCGCGCGAGAGAGATTGGTATCGTGTGTTTTAAGTAGAAGATGGTAGTGGTTATTCATCAAACAAAAAGAGTAAATTTCAAAATTATACTCTTCGCTTGCTTCTTGCATAATGTCTAAAAATTTTGTAAAGTCATCTTGATCATGAAAAATATTTGCTTGTACAACTCCACGATTGATAACATGGTAAAACCCCACTACTTCGATGCGTAATGATCTTGCCATAAAGACCTTCTATTTAATTTAGGCAGTATACTATGATATTTTAGTAAAAAATAAATCTTTGACCCTATTTTCTTACCTGACCCTTTTTTCTTTTTCATTTTCTCTTGAGATTTCAATCTCTTCGATCATCTCTACAACTTTTCGATAACTATGGATAAAATACTTTTTAAACTGAGTATAACTTCCTGTTTCATAGTAAGAGACAATCGATTTCAAATACTCTTTCACACTCTCTTCATCTGGGATGTATATCATGAGATTAGCATCTTTAAGCACTACATTCAACATCATCCTTGCCGTTCTCTTATTACAGTCTGTAAAGTATTGTAAATAGGCTAAATTATTATGAATGTACAATGCTTTATTATATGGGTTTATGATCGTCTCACTCACCTTAAACAGATAGTTCAACTCATCGTCCAGCTTTTCTTTGGTAGCGAGTGGAATATAATTGCATCCAGTAATCATTACTTCTTTATCGCGTGGAACGGCTCTTTGGTTAGATGCTACCATCTCAGCAGATAGTGCATAATGCAAATCTTTCAAGGTCTGCTTTGATGGTACAAGATCATTAGTAATAAACATATCGTAAGCATCTCTGAGATTTAAAATCATCTTTGCATCTCCAAGGTAAACCTCCATTTAAT
>SAAR01001019.1 GCA_009916335.1 Erysipelotrichia bacterium
ATTTATCTTCATCATTGATGAATGGGATTGCATCTTTAGAGAGTTCAAACAAGATCAAAAAGCACAAGAAAAATACTTAGATTTTTTAAGAGATTTACTAAAAGATCAATCCTATGTAGAGTTATGCTATATGACTGGTATTTTACCGATTAAGAAGTATGGAACACACAGTGCCTTAAATATGTTTGATGAGATTTCTATGATTCAACCAGAATCCTATTCTAAGTTTATGGGCTTTTGTGAAGAAGAAGTCAAAGCACTATGTGAAAAACATCACGTTGATTTCAATACAATGCAAGATTGGTATGATGGGTACCACTTAGAAAACCATGTTTCAATCTATTCTCCACGTTCTGTTACTGCATCTATTCAATCAGGTTACTTTCGCAATTACTGGTCGCAAACAGAAGTGTATGATGCTTTACAAGTATACATTGATTTAAATATGGACGGATTAAAAGATGATATTATTGCGATGATTGCAGGCAATAAAATAAGTATTGATATTTTATCATTCCAAAATGATATGACAACTTTTCATTCTAAAGATGATGTCATGACTTTATTAATCCATTTAGGCTATTTAGCGTATGATACAGAAAACAAAAAGGTGTATATTCCTAATAATGAAGTCAAAGATACTTTTATTACTTCCATTAAAAGTTCTCATTGGGATAAAGTAAGTGAAATGTTTAAAAATTCAAAAGCTTTATTAGAAGCGACATGGAATATGGAAAGTGATAAGGTAGCCAACTACATTCAAACTTCTCATTATGAAACAAGCATCTTACAATACAATGATGAGAATGCTTTATCTTATACGATTTCATTAGCGTATATTGTCGCAAAGGATTACTACACGATTGTTAGAGAGTTTCCAACAGGAAAAGGGTTTGTGGATATTGCCTTTATTCCTAAAAAAGATAAACCTGCGATGTTAATTGAGCTTAAATATGATCAAGAAGTAGAAACAGGTATGACACAAATTAAAAACAAACAATATCCAAAAGGATTAGAACATTACAAAGACAACTTATTACTAGTGTCCATTAGCTATGATAAACAAAGTAAAGAGCATACTTGTATCATTGAAAAG
>SAAR01001020.1 GCA_009916335.1 Erysipelotrichia bacterium
TTTATTCCCCCTTTTCTAATCGATCGATTTCGGCTTTTGGTATCATGTATCTTTTACCAAACGTTGTTGCTTTAATATAGCCTTGTTTAACTCTACGATAAGTTGTCGCATAAGACCAACCAAGCATTTTAGCAACTTCTTCTACACTAAACATTTTTTGTTCCATTGATTATCTCCTTTCGTTGTTATCTATTTACATTGTCTTTCATTTAATTATGTTTGTCAACAAATGTTTTTTATTTTTTTGTAAATTAAAGGGGGAATATTGCTACTCCCCCAATGATGAAGTAGTTGTTAGAAGTCTGTATCGAAGTCGTTAGTTTCAAATAAATTGCTAGTGTTAGGAGTTGCTGTATTTTGCTCTTGTTTCGCTTTATTTCGCTTCTCCATCACTTCTTTTGCTTTTTTGACATCTTCACTATCTTCTTGGACAATTTCGCCTGTATCGGTGCTTTCTTGATAATCGGTATTATCTACATATTCTTTATTGCCTTTTTCATCAATGACTGCTTGATCGGCTTCTAGTGCTTGTTGTAATTCAACACTTAATAAACCATACTTGCTTAATAGTTGTTTAAGAACTGTTTTCATCGCCATCAAATCGAATTGATTAGACCACAAATCAGTGCGACTACCATTGCCAAACGATTTAGAGTATTGTTTAGCGTGTTTAGTTGTCTTTTCTTTACTCCAATAGAGTTGTTTAGTAAACCCATTTAATAGAGTAAATGTAGCCATATAACCAATTACTTCTTTACTTTCGGCAACACCATCATCTTCAATGAACTCAAAGATAGGACGCCCTGTGTTTTTATCTCTACCTTTGTATTCTCCATCTTTAATCGTAAATGTATCAATGTCGGTGTATTGACCACTTCTAATAGCCAACTGAATTAAACCCTTATATCCAACTTGGAATTGTGCTTTATCACCATAAGGAACTACATACGCATAACCTAGACTTTGATTAAGTGGAAGGTTTAGGCTCTCGGCTTGAAAACCCGCTGTTAAGATACTTGCAGGTTCACATTTTTGTAATGTTGAATTGTTAGCAACAACACTACTAATGTTAGCAACAAATCGTTGTGCTACTT
>SAAR01001021.1 GCA_009916335.1 Erysipelotrichia bacterium
AGGTCTTAGTGTTCCCGTGCTTGGTGTTTGCGCTATCTTTTTGGCTTCGCTTTTACCCGCCCATGTGAAGTTGTAGCGCTCTGGCTCATTACATGTAAAGCTTCCAAGTTCCTCTTCAAGCTTTTTAAAATCTATCTTACCTTCACTGAAAACTTCGGGGAATAGCTCTTTTAATTTTTCTATGTTTTCGCTGACGATGTCTTTTGATGTGCCATTTAGTTGTTGCATGGGTCTTTGTCCTTTTAAAATTTATTATAACTTAGCTGAATTGCCTTTACATCAAACATCCCATCATATCCCAAAAGTATTTTAAGGTCATTAAGGGAATTAACAACATCTGATTTGCTCATTTTTTGTTTTGTATATCTTGGGTTTGAACGAATGCTCTCACCAATACGCCTATGATGACAAATATCGTTTCTGGCATTTCTTATTATCGAAAAGAGAGACTTAATTTGTTGTTTGTTGTTATATTTTGGCTGATTTGTATTGGTTTGTATTTTATCTTTTTTGATATGTTTTTCAAAAACTGCTGCATACCTTGAACCATTTAGAAAAACTAATTCAAGCGTCCCAAATGAAATACTATTGAGTGCTTTTGAGGGTTTATCAAGTGTTTTTATATCGTGTTTTTGAAATTCATCTAAATCAGACATGATAGGGTGTTGGTGCCATTTGTCACCATAAATTTTTACCATTTGGTGATTTATAAATGTTCTTAGAAAAGCCTCAAATTGGCTGATATTAATGTAGAGAAGATAATATTGGTTAGTGATTTGAATAATTTCATTGATATATTGCTGGATTGTATAATGTCCATTTTGTAGCTTATTTTTTTTGTTATTATGAAGTGCTTTAACACTATCCTCTAAGATGAATTTTTCTTTCTGCTTTACAAGTTTGAGGGCTATCTTGGTTTCACTCATTGTTGCTGGAATGATATTGTTTGATATTAAAATCTGCTTAAAATGTTTATGATTCATTTAAGCAATCCTTGTGTATAATTAGCGAACTCCTCAAAGGGTGTCGAATCGTTCAAGATATTTGGCTGTGGCAACTTCAAGTTGTAGCCCTTTGAGATTATCATCTTA
>SAAR01001022.1 GCA_009916335.1 Erysipelotrichia bacterium
GCATTAATATTATAATACTAACCAGCTATCTACTATGATCAATAAAACTAAAATTTCATTTTTGTGAAAACGTACCATATCTCTCAAGGACTATGAATAGATATATGATCAAAAAATTATTACTTGTAGATGGTACTACGAGTAATAAATTTAGACCAGTGTGAGACCTTTAGCATCTCTCTAAGTACTTCAAATAACTCGATGAAAAAAGTGAACTTTTTGACCAAAATTTATTAGAACGTCACTAAGACGACATTAATAGAATCTACTACAACTATGTGTATACTACAGTGCCATATACATTTATTATATTGAGAGCCATTATTGACTCTATTGGTAAAGAGCAAAGTATAACTAATTCCAAAAAATGAAAAATTTATTGAGCCGATAGGAATGGTTCGGAAATGCAAATTCTCTTGATACATACCATATGGGGTAGCATCGTCATATTAGTTTCCGGTTTGAGTGGAATCTCGCGGACCGAGATCATGTCATTTTGTACTCATACTTTCCATAATAGTTGTTTGGAATAATGGTGTTAATAAAGCGATGTATGTCCTATGTGTAAACAAACCTTAATATAATAAATTACGTGTCATTTATGTGATGATGAATAAGATGAAACTAATTTTGTTTAGATTAATGGACTCCATTTACATACTAAATGTTATAAAGAAAATCAAGGAGATATAGAAACGATTGTTAGAGATATGGGTTTGCCTGATGAATGAAGAAACGAAAAGTATTGATAAAATTTTTTTCTGTTCCAGCTTCCGGCTCTGTATGTTCTTCCAACCTCAATCATTAAACATTGTTGTGTAAGTGTGATTACGTAAATGTGGCTGTATAAATATGATTAAGCCCCGCCCGAGGACCCCGCCCGTTCCGGTCGCCACCCCCCATAAATGGGTCCCCCCTCGCCGCGTACAACATGTTTTTGGAACCGTGGTTCGATTTGGATGGTTTTTCAACTTTGAACTTTTTTGTCAATTTTTTTTACGCATGGTGTAAGACCGTTGTTATGGACTGTCTGATGGTACGCGCATAATCATAAACTTTTTATAATTTTGAGCGTCCCATAACTGTGGTT
>SAAR01001023.1 GCA_009916335.1 Erysipelotrichia bacterium
TGATAGTGTCGATGTCATGAACAACGCTATGCAAAATATTTTACTTGAAGAACTTGAAAAATTTGAAGGTATTTTCTTTGCCACCACAAATTTGATTGACAATATGGACAGTGCTTTTGATAGACGCTTTCTTTATAAAGTGGAGTTTGCAAAACCATCTTCTCATATCAGAGAGAAGATTTGGAAGGCAAAGCTTCCAGTGTTAAAAGATAAAGATATTGAAGCTATCGCTCATTATGATTTAAGTGGTGGACAAATTGAAAATGTCTCGCGCAAATTTATGTTAGACACTATTTTGAACTTGAAAACTTTCGATATCAATGTGCTTAAAAAATTGTGCGAAAGCGAATCAAATTTCAAAAAAGATATTACATGTAAAAGTATTGGCTTTGTGGTTTAAAAGAGAAAAAACGAGGAGATAAGAAGTAAGTAGCCCTCTCTTACTTACAGTACACGATGAAAATAAGAAACAAATGTGTTCAAAAAATGCGTAGTATCGTTTGGTACACACATCACTTTAATCTTAAAGTGAATATAATTTTTTAAAAGGATAATACTATGCCTCAATTACTCTATACCATTGAAGAATACATTGCCAAACACAGAAAAAAAGACTCGATTTGGATGGTATTTAACACCCGTTATAATGAGATCCATGCACTCCATCAAGCGATTGATGAAGAAGATGAATTTGGTTACTATGACAAACGTTTTACGGACGAAAAGGCACGTGAGGATTTTCTAGAATACATGAAAACTACCTTCCCGCAAACCTCTTTGTTAGAAGTTTTTGATTTGGTAGGTCGGGGATGGCTCCAATATCCGTACCTTGGCAGCATTGCTATTGATACGGATATTGGTAGCGACGTTTATAAAGCATTGTGTGAAAGATACGGTGATGCCTACGCTGATCCTAAAGAGACACATCAAGCATTGTGGGTTATGCGCTATGCAGATGCTAAAGTTTTTCATAATGAGCGAGAAAAATATATTGATAGTTTTGATGATGAATTAGGAGATTAGGGTGAACCTTTCAAAATCCCTCTATACCAGAGGCTTGCAATGTGTTAAATCCCTTTGGCTTAAAAAG
>SAAR01000211.1 GCA_009916335.1 Erysipelotrichia bacterium
GTTTCCCCCATAAATAAAAACAGTCTTATCAATCGGCAAATTATATTTTTCTCTAATTTCCTTTTTTTCGTGTTCAGAGATATCAATATTAATTGGTTCAATACTATTAGGGCACACTTCTACAATCTCATTAGGTATTGACGGATTATTTTTTAAAAGAAATTCTACGTTTGCATTCGACATACATCCAATATAATCTGATATTTTATATAATCTCTCTTCTTTATCCCTAAAATACTTATATATTAAGTTCTTAATACCTGACGTCTTAAGCATCCCCAAATCTACTGCATTTTGTGGAAATATATCCTTTAGAAGTAAATACGTTTTAGCTTGGTCTCTAAATTTTACGAACTCAACTGCCTTTTGTAGTGTGATTGGTGGCGTTGAGTATAAAACCAAATCAAACTTCACATCACTAAAGTACTTTTTTATTCCATTCTTAAACTTTGATTCAATCGTTAAAGTCGAGATTCCCTTTTCTATTAAATTTGTTTTTTGCGTATTTCCAATTTGAAGTTTTAAAATTTTAACTTTGCCATTATCAATCAAATTCGTAGGCTTATTTTTTCTTTTTTCTGTTGGAGAAATAATATATAAGTCGTGACCATCCTTAATAAATTCACGCATTAAGTCTGTATATATGCCGTTTTCATCAATTGTTGAAAAATCTAATAATGTTAGAAATAATACGTTCATGTCCTTATAACTCCTTCAGATCGTTTGGGGTGTTTAAATTAAGCAGACTATCAATCTCTTGTAAATGATTAATAGATATATCTGCTTCAATCCCCTCTAAGCACTTTTTATCGCTATGAACTCCATCCCTTAGAATTCTTACAGTCTTTATTGGGTAAATTTTGCTAATATAAAAATCCTTCTCAGGATTATCTCCTACATAGATCATCTCATCAAAATTTACTTGAAATTTCTCTTTCATAACTTCAAATGCTTTGGGATGTGGTTTCCAATAATCTCGTCCTAATTCATCAGCAACAACGATTTCATCAAAATATTTATCTGCCTGAACGGCTTTTAGTTTCTGTCGTTGTGCTATAGCATACCCATCAGTAATAATGCCGACTTTAACTCCTGATCTCTTTAACTCTGATAAACATGGGAGGACATCATCATAGAATTGAATATCAGGGAAGTGCCCTCTGTACTCATTAACTAAATCAAGTATCATTTCTTTCGAATACTCAATTTGATACTTATCATAAAGTCTATTAAAAACATTAAAAGGACTAACCTTAAAGAAACTCATTAAATCATAAAACACTTGATTTTTATCCATTGCAAATCTATTTTCGATAATTCCAGCGATGTGGCAATATCCACTTTTTATATATTCTTTTTCGGATATTAAAGTATCATCTAAATCAAAGACTACTGCTTTTACCATTGCACAATCTCCAAGTTCTCATCAACACATATGCTATTATCAAATCTAAAGAACATAATATTATCTCGATAATTTTCGTTATATTCTAGGTTTTCTCCCATTAACAGACGATACAGGTTTTCACAAGAGTCGGCACCACTTTGAATACTCATTGGTGCACCCCCACCAAATCTGGGATTGATCTCAATATATTCAATGCCTTTATTTGTTTTCATAAGTTGTACTGTAATATGGCCAATAGGTTTTAGTACTTCTACAAGTCTCTTAATATCTTCAATAATTTCCCTATCTTTTACAATCTTTCCCTTTGAGATTTCTCCGCTTCGTGTTGCCATTCTTAATCTTGGAACAACGGTGATTAGGTTTCCATCAAAATCTAAGAACACATCAACAGTAAATTCTTTGCCTTCCATGAAGTCTTGCACTATAGGCTCTTTGATTAAAGATCTATATGTAGCCAACTCCTCTATATTGTTTACTTTAAATGTATTTATGCTCGAACTTCCTGATTTCGGTTTGATAAACAAAGGAAACTCTAACTTTCCAGAGTCCAATTCTTCTTCAGAATACATCTTAGGAATCTTAAATCCGTTTTCTTCTAGAAACTTTTGCGTATTAATCTTGTCTCTACAAATTGATATTACTTCAGTGCTAGATATTAATACTACAGCGCCTGATTCAGATTCTATTCTTTCCCGCTCTTCAGACAAGAGTAGCAGATCTGTATCGATTGTAGGAATAACTAACCTAATACCCTCTCTCTTACAAACGTTGATAATCTCGTCAACATAGTTATCTTCATTTATTCTTGGTAGATTCGCCTTTTTATCTGCAAAATAAATAGCTGGTGCAGTCTCAGAACAATCTCCAGCTACAACGTTGCTCTTAATGTTCAATCTTTTAGCCGCTTTTTGGAAGCTCTGTACTAGTTCTACTCTTCTTCCTGCACTTAATATTAAGATGTTATATTCCGTCATCATTTTTCACCTTGCTTCCTTCAAAGTATTCCATCGTAACCGACGTATCTGAACTGATACCTTCCTTAACAAAAACCTTCTTTAAAGTAAGAAAGATAATTTTCCAATCTCCAATGAAACTCACATTATCAACATATTCAACATCTAGGTTAAATTTATCATCCCAGCTTATAGCATTACGTCCATTGACTTGAGCATGTCCTGAAAGACCTGGTCTCACTTCATGTCTTCTCTTTTGATGGTCATTGTAAAGGTCTAAGTACTGAATAAGTAACGGCCTCGGCCCTACAATGCTCATATCACCTTTAAGGATATTGAACAGTTCTGGCAGTTCATCTAGACTTGTAGATCTTAGCATCCTACCAAACTTTGTTAATCTAACACTGTCTGGCAGTAGCTCCCCATTCTCGTCCTTCTCATCTGTCATAGTTCTGAACTTATACATAGTAAATATCTTCTCATTAAGGCCAGGTCTCTTCTGTTTGAACAGTACTGGACTGCCAAGCTTAAATCTCACTAATACAGCGACGATTATAAGTACCGGGCTTAAAACGATAATTGCCATCATAGACAAAATGAAATCCATTGGTCGTTTAAGAAATCTTCTGTATATACCTTTATTCAATTCAGCTTCTTTAACTTTACTCTCAATCATATCAACCACTCTATTTCCATAATGATTTTATAATCCTGCAAATTCTCTCAAGATCCTCATCCGTCATCTTCGTATCAGATGGCAAGCACACACCATTTTCAAAAAGCTTCTCACTCACATCTCCACCGACATAGTCATACTCCGCAAAGAACGGCTGCATATGCATCGGCTTCCACACAGGTCTTGATTCAATATTCTCTTGTTCTAATACCTCCATTACATCTAAAGGTCTTACTGGACCATACAAGGTCATCACACTCAGCCATTGTTCTACACTCCTCGTTCTATTGTCATATATCAATCGTAGGTTTAGCTTAACTGTGGTTATATAAAAGGGCTATTGCAGTTTTACTGCTTTTAGGGTCGCCCGATAATTTCCAAATTTAAAATTGTTCTATCTAAATCTTCAAATCTATGTAATCCTGCATTTTTTTCAAAACTCTGTATGTATTTATTTTACTGGGTTTGAAGGCTTATCTCTTTACCATAGCCTTGCCTCATATCACCTTTTAAAATATTAAAAAGCTCAGGAAGTTCATCTAAACTAGTTGAACGTAGCCATTTACCAAATGCTGTAAGTCGGATACTATCTGATAATAATTCTCCATTTCCATCTTTTTCATCGGACATGGTTCGAAATTTATACATTTTAAATATTTTTTCATCTTTACCAGGTCTCTCCTGAGCAAAAATGACTGGCGAACCCAATTTAAAATATACTAGAATACTAACCATCAAGATGATTGGGGATAGTAGGATAATCGCTAAAAAAGACAAGATAATATCTAACAATCGTTTAAAAAATTTCTCGTATAATCCTTTTTTCATTTTTTCTTAGTTTCTATTCAAAACAAGCCCTGATTGTATTTATAATTGTATCCTGCTCTTCCACTGTCATTTTATTATCACTTGGTAAACATAATCCACGTTCAAATATATCAGTACCTACAATTGAAAAATTACTATTAATGTAAGCATTTGTTTGAGCACGACCATCACCATTTTTAGTGATGAATGGATTCATCCGAAAAATAGGCTGTGAATGCATAGGTTTCCAAATAGGTCGACTCTCCGCATTAATTGAGTTTAGTGCATCTAAAATTTCTGAAGGAGTTGATTTTCCTCTTTCTGAAGTATAAAGCACATCACTATCGGATCGTACATGTTTTGCCATTGCCTCAGGGAGAATTGTCATACAAGATAACCAATAATTCGGTACGGAATTATTCTTATCAAAAGGGTTCATTTGAATTGGTAAATCTTTCAAACCATCTCTATAACGATCATAAATAGCTTTTTTTTGCTTTATGTGTTCATCTAGATAAGGCATCTGGCCACGAGCAACACCAGCAATTACATTACTCATGCGGTAATTATATCCAATTTCCTCATGCTGATACCAACTTGCTTGTTCCCTTGCTTGTGTAGACCATTTTCTAACTTTATTCGCAGCATCTAATTCAGGTGTCAACAAAGCGCCTCCGCTTGATCCAGTTATAATTTTATTTCCATTAAATGAAATAACTGAATAGTACCCAAAAGTACCTGTTTGTTGGTGCTTGTATGTAGCACCTAACGACTCTGCCGCATCCTCTATGAGAATTGCTCCATGTTTATCACAAATGGATTTAATTTCATCAATCTTTGCTGGCACTCCATACAAGTGGACCAATACTACAACTTTGACATTCGGATAGAGTTCAAATGCTTTCTCTAGTGCTTTTGGATCCATGTTCCATGTTTCATATTCCGAATCAATAAAGATTGGGATACCACCTTCATATATCACAGGATTAACTGTAGCAGAAAAAGTAACATCCGAACAAAAAACAAAGTCACCCTTTTTAATCCCTGCTAACTTCATAGCCAAATGCAGTGCAGAAGTACCTGACGAAAGCGCAACGACATTTTCACTCTTAGTGTAATCTTTTATCTGTTCCTCTAATGCATTTATATTCGAACCAGCTGTAGTCATCCAGTTTGTATCATATGCTTCCTTCATAAATTTTAGCTCTTGACCATGCATTGTTGGAGAAGCCAACCAAACTTTATTTTCGAAAGGTACTACTTTTTTTGAAAAATCAAATGCCATTTTCAATCTCCTTTTTCCTAAAACTAGTTAAGTATTTAATACCGAATCCTAAAATATTCCAAATAGTTTTTAAATCTATCTTTAGCAGATAGACAAGTATGAAGCAAGAAACCATGATTTTCTTGCATCGGATGTCCCACGCTTCAAAATATAATGAATATCCTTGACCCATTTCTCTGTCAATCCATCTTGAAAACTATCAATCAGGTAATCAAATGCTGTGAAATGGTTGCTAACTTCAATAATGTCATCAACTTTTATAGAAGTTCCTTCTTCAAAACAATCGTATTCGTTTCAAAGATATACCGCGTTTGTTTGTGGGAAAGTTGACTACCTTCAATATGGTTAGAATTGTAAGCCAACTCAATTTGAACTTTGTGATAGATACCTCCCTTGAAATCCAAACTCTTTTCTTCTATTAAGCGTTGACTTAGCATCGACTACCTCGTTTTTACTTTTAGCCTTCCTAGAATATAAAATTCCTTTTTAAACCCTAGGAAAGTAAAAATTCTTTTACTTTCTTTATTCTTGTTTTGCGAATTCTATCAAGACATCCTTCAACTCTTTTCGATCCAATGATAAGAGTGAATGGATAAAGGTTTGTACACTATCTTGATCTTTATTGGTTACACGGCCAACAAAAATTTTCTCAT
>SAAR01001024.1 GCA_009916335.1 Erysipelotrichia bacterium
GATTTGATCTCCCCATAATGAATGCCCCGTGAGGAACTTGTTGACAATAAATATTTTTAGAAAATGACATGACCATAGGACCTTGCATCCGTTCAACAGGTTCTGTCACTAATATTTCATGATTTTCAGCATAAACAGGAATATCTACACCTACTAAATCACCAATTTCCTTGGCGTATCCTCCAGCTGCATTCACAACTTGATGCGTATAATAAATATCTTTATTCGTTTTAACAAATTCAATTTGTTGATGATTCACATGGATTTCTTTAACCTCTTCAAAGAAATGGAATTCAACACCTAAGTGTTTTGCTGCTAAATAATAGGCTTCAGTCATTTTAAATGGATTTAGGTGACCATCTGTTTGACAAAAAGTTGCAGATATAAAAGCATCAGGATTTAAGTGAGGTACAATCTTTAAAGCTTCTTCTTTTGTACATACTTTTGAAGGAATACCTAAAGTATTTTGTAAGATGACATTCTTTTTAAATTGTTCATGCTCTTCAGGAGTAGTTGCTAAAATCAAATAGCCTTCTTGTTTAAATTCAATGTCATCTGGATATTTTAAAGTTTCTTTTGCATGTGAGAAAAATTCCATGCTTTGTTTAGCCAAACGACAATTGATTTCAGTTGCCCATTGTTGTCTCACACCTGCACCACAACGACCTGTCGCGCCACTTGCAAAATAACCTTTATCTAAGACCAAAATGTTAGTCATACCTTTTTTTGCTAGATTATACGCAATTGATGCACCACTAATTCCAGCGCCAACGATGATTAGATCATATGTTTTCATCTTGATCCTCCGCAATCGCTTTTAGGGGAACACCCATGGAGAGTGGTCTTGATTTATGGGTTTTAACCTTTTCAATTGGAATACCTAAATAGGTAGCTAACTCTCTTTGAATTAAATGACCACACGTATTTCCTTGACATGGTCCCATACCCACACGAAGTAATCTTTTTAAATCTTCAAAATTGGTATATCCTTCTTTAATCTTTTCTCTGATCTGTTCTAATGTGACATCTTCACAACGACAAATGATAATATCTTTTTCATTTTTCATGGTTTTCTCACCGTGATAAATT
>SAAR01001025.1 GCA_009916335.1 Erysipelotrichia bacterium
CTCTGTTATTCCTCTTTGGATTGACCAAATAGAAAAAGGAGAGGAGATAACAATAACAGATCCAAATATGACAAGGTATATGATGACCTTGGATGATGCTGTTGATTTAGTTATCTATGCTTGGCAACATGGAGAAAATGGAGACTTATTTGTTCAAAAAGCACCAGCAGCAACTTTGGATACCCTTGCTAAGGCTCTTACAGAGCTCCTTAGTGAAAAAGTAAAAGGTAAAAGTGAAAACTTAAAACTCAAAACTCAAAACTCAAAACTCCCTTACAAAGTAATCGGAACAAGACACGGAGAGAAACTTTATGAAACTTTAGTTACAAGAGAAGAAATGGCAAGATCTATTGATATGGGTAATTATTTCCGTATTCCTTGTGATACTCGTGATTTGAACTATGATAAGTATTTCTCAAAAGGACAAGAAGATGTTTCAGTGATTGAGGACTACCATTCACATAATACTACTCGATTGGATGTTGAGGGAATGAAAGAACTTTTATTGAAACTCCCAGAGGTAGTTTCAAAGTTTTAAGTTTTAAATTTTAATTTTTAAGTTGCTTGTCGATAAGTAATTTAAAATTTAAAACTCAAAACTCAAAATTCAAATAAGGTGAGCGAATTTGGTGATTTCCTTTATGAAAAATGCATGTCATTCTCTATTAGAATAGTGAATCTATATTCATATTTAAAGAAAGAGAAGAATGAATATGTTTTATCTAAACAAATGCTTAGAAGCGGAACAAGTATTGGAGCAAATTTATCTGAAGCACAATCTGCTATAAGTAGAAAGGATTTTCTTGCAAAAGCATATATAGCTTTAAAGGAAGCATCTGAAACCACATATTGGATTACTCTTTTATATAGGACAGAATATTTAACAAAAGAAGAATTTGAATCTATTTACAATGATTGTAATGAGATAAAGAAACTTCTAACAAGTATTACTAAGACGATAAGCACTGAATCTAAATTATAAATTGTAAGTTTTAAATTTTAAATTATTCTTTGATTGATAACTTAAAATTTAAAACTCAAAACTTAAAACTTAACAAAGTGAAGATACTAATAACAGGAGCAAAAGG
>SAAR01001026.1 GCA_009916335.1 Erysipelotrichia bacterium
AAACAAATCACTATCATCAAAATCTTGCTTAGCTATAAACTCTAACATTACAGATTCCGTACTTGCTGTATCATTTGCGTTTTGCAAATCTCTATCATACACCTCGACTTTACTAAAACCAAAGCTATTTACCACACATTTTATTTCTTCACAATCAGTTGCTACAAAAATTTTATAAATATTTGTAGAGTTTTGAAGTGCTGCAAGATTCCAATATACTAAAGGCTTTCCACAAAACTCTTTAATATTTTTAAATGGGATGGATTTACTTCCACACCTTACGGGGATAAATGCTATGTTCATTTTTATTTTCTATTCTTTAATTTATCTCTTTGAACTTGTTCAATTGGAAGAATTTCACCTTGCTTGTAATGAAGTGCTTCGTAAGTAGCATTTAAATCTCTTACGAGCTTTCTAAGTCCATCTGGCTCCAAGGATGCGGCATGGTCTGTACCTTTCCATGTTCTATCTTTTGTAAAGTGTCTCTCAATCCATCTGGCACCCAAAGTATATGCCGCTACATCAAGAGCAATACCAAGATGATGTCCTGAAAAACCTATTTCATTTACTCTATGCTCATAATTTTCATAAAGCCAATTTATCTCTAAAAGTGCCACATCTTTTGCAGGCACTGGATACCCTGATGTACAAGAATAGATAAGAAGTCTTGATTTTGCTTGATTTGTCTCTTCAAAAAACTTCACTATCTCTTCTACTTCATCTTTACTTGTCATACCAATAGAAAGTTGTACTTGCCCTTTAAACTCATCTCTAAGAACTTTTAACATCTCATAATTATTATTACACGCTGAGGGTACTTTTAGAAACTGTGGCTCAAAAGTTATCATTTCTTTTGCACTTGTCACATCCCAAACAGATGTACTATAAACTATCCCTATACTATCGCAATACTCTTTTAACTCTTTATTTTGTGCAATATTAAATTCTAAAAATTCTCTATGCGCCCCATATGTATCTCCATATGAATTTTCAGGAACGGGGTGTGGTGTATTATATTGTTCCTCTGTTAAAAGCTCTTTATTATTTCTTTTTTGAAACTTAACATAACCAGCACCTGCTTCTTTTGC
>SAAR01001027.1 GCA_009916335.1 Erysipelotrichia bacterium
TTTCAAAGCATCAATAAGATCTTGAGTTTTATTTTCTTTAATATAGCGATAAGCTACAAAATAACATAAATCTTGTTCATCTTTATTTGCTTCAAGAAATGCTGTATTTTCTTCATTTGGGTCTATATAATAAAAATATCTTGCTAATAGTTCTAGCAAGGACTGATCTATATCATTCTCATTCATTTTAAACACTCCTATATATATTTATAATATCCAATGTAAAACTACCGGGTTTTACCGCCTCCCCTTTGATAAGGGGAATAGGCGGAAGGGTAGATCTTTTTCAACCTTGCGAGTGAAACGAGACAAGGCAATCCGATAGGATTGGGTAAAATAGCGGATACGCTATTACACCTTGCCTCAGTTTCCGAAAAACAAAAATAAAGCTGAACTCAACCTATATTTAAATAAATAACCGATCTAAAAAGTTTGTCAATATAGCGGCTACATAAATAAATACCCTGCACAACAAATAAAATGCAAATAAAAAATAGGGTAAATAATATATTGTCTTGATGGGTAGCTGTGCGTAATAGGTAGCTTTGCGTAAAAAATGCCACTGCTACGTGAAATCTGACTACCAAGAGGTCACGAACTTTGCCAGATTTCACCAAATGCAAAGGAATGGGGTTTGATCGGCGGCGACAGAAACGAGTAAAACTTGCTTTTGCTCGTTTGCTGGCGTCTATGGGTTTAAAATGCTCATAAAATCAACAGTGGAGAGATGCCTGGCTTTGATGACAAAGGCTGTGAAACTTCTCCATGTGATTTTTATTTTATTGAGCAAAATGATCCTGATAAAGCTCTTGAATTAATTAAAGAACTTGAATATAGACGTGGTTATGTACCAGCGTTTGAAGGAGGAAACTATTAATGGCAAAGAAGAATAAAGGTAAAGATAAGAAGTCAAATAAAGAGTTAAGGAATAAGATAAGCTACTATCTGATTATGCTACGAAAGCAGCGGTTAACCTTAGAAGAGTTTGAGTTTTACTGCAGTGAATTGGACTTAACTTACTGCAGTATGAAAGCAAAGACAAAGAGCATTGGGAAATGCTTTACAAGGCATGGTCAGGTTGGGCGCT
>SAAR01001028.1 GCA_009916335.1 Erysipelotrichia bacterium
ATTTCCTTGACTTTATAGAATTATTTCTATATTATTCCTGAATATAGATTTTTTTATATGGACACAATATGACACATGACCAACTCGATACGCCTTCATTGTTAATCGATAAAGATGTTTTAATTGCAAATATAGAAAGTATGCACATATATGCTAAAAAATATGGTGTTGCATTACGTCCACATACAAAAACTCATAAAATGCCATATATAGCTAATTTACAGTGCAATTATGGAGCTGTTGGTATTACCGTTGCTAAAGTGGGTGAAGCAGAAGTAATGGTTACCCAGGGCATAAAAGATATTTTTATTGCAAATCAAATTGTTGGAAAACAAAAAATTGAACGCATATTAGAGTTATCAAAAAATATAAAAATTTCTATGGGTGTTGATAGTATATTTCAAATTGATGAAATTAATAGCGTATTTGCTAAATCGGACAAAAAAGCAAACATTCTCATTGAAATTGAAGTGGGCGAAAATCGTTCAGGAATTGTTGATGAAGCTGATTTTTTCATACTTTTAGATGCTATTAAACATGCATCACACATTGATTTGAAGGGTGTTTATTCTCATGATGGTCATACGTATAAGGCAGAAAACTTACAACACTGTAGAGAACTTACTATTAAAGCCCAGCAAAGAACACTTTACTTTGCTTCTCTATGCAGAAAAAGAGGATTTAATATTGAAATTGTTAGTATTGGTTCAACACCGCCTTTTATCAGTAATTTTGAAATATTAGAGGGCATTACAGAGATTAGACCAGGTACGTATGCGCTTATGGATGCTTCTCAAAGTAATGTTGTGGGTACCTATCACTATTGTGCTGCAACAGTTTTAGCTACAGTTATTAGCAAGCCGACATCATCTCGTGTTATTTTAGATGTTGGGGCTAAAGGGCTAACAAAAGAAGAACGTATTGAAGGTATTTGTTCTACTGAGGGTAAAGGAGTTTTACTTAATTTTCCAAATGTATATATTGAAGAACTCTTTGATGAGCATGCTATTATTGAAAATGAAACATTTAAAAATCAAGTCAACATTGGAGACAAAGTGCGCATTATCCCAAATCATATATGCCCTG
>SAAR01001029.1 GCA_009916335.1 Erysipelotrichia bacterium
TGCTGTCTACAACAGCACGGCAGGCTGGTGCGGCAATACAATGATCACACTTTGAGCGTACGCAGTCGTGTGTATATTCGGTAAGTTCATGAATAGTGCCGGCTACTTCGGCTTGGCGAAATTTGGCGAGGATTTCAAGATCGGTCATTACAGCTCCGTTGCGTTGATAAGTTTCATCCTAGCTCTGGTGCATGCTACATGTAAACACGTAGATTAAGCACGATACAAGCTCAGATTTGGTATAATAAATAAAAAAGGCGAGAAATGCGTAAATGCACTAAATGTAATGGCGAATTCAATATTAATATGTTTCATAAAAAAAGCACTTCACTAGACGGCCTATCCCATACGTGTAAAGCTTGTAAGCGCAAGCAAGATGCTGAATATAGAGCTAAGCACAAAGAAGAGTTAAACAAAAAACGAAAAGAAAAATATTATAAAGACCCTGAAAAATATAGAACACTTACTAAAAATTATTATAATAATTTAAGTAAAGAAGACAAAGAAAAAATGAAAGCTAAAAAAGCTAGTTATAATAAAACAGCTTCTGAAGAAGTAAAACAAAGAAAACGTGACTACGATAAAAAATATTTTTCTTCTGTGGCAGGTAAATTGGTAACTTTAAAATCAGTACATAAGCGCAGAGCACAACAAATAGGTACTGATGATAACACCATAACGTCTCAAGCTCTTACGGAATTAAAAATAAAACAAAGTAATAAATGCGCTTATTGTGATGTTATTTTAGACTTTTCAGCTAAAGGGACGGTACATCTAGACCATGTTATACCTTTAAGTAAAGGTGGGGCTCATTCTATTACTAATGTAGTATGGAGCTGCGCATCTTGTAATTTAACAAAAAATAATAAGGTTATAACTCCGTTGCATTAATAAGCTTTATTCTACTTCTCGTACACGCCACATAGTAGATATTGAGGGCTTCGCGATCAGTGTCGGATATGGCAGAGGGGTCGAATGATACGGCAGAAGTGACTTTGCGGATAGATTGGTTTAGATCGTCGGCAATGTGGACTTCGTCCCATTCTAGGCCCTTGCAGGAGTGCCCGGTTGCTAAGGTGTAGTTT
>SAAR01001030.1 GCA_009916335.1 Erysipelotrichia bacterium
TGCTGTTCGTGATTTATTTATGTCAATCAACGGTGTGCCAAAAGTTACATTTAGCGAAAACGGAACATATCTAACTGGTTACACGATTACATTCGTTAGCAATCTAGGTTTGAATAACACGCCTATCAATATTACTGCGTTAAACACTGCTTTTGAAAAGAACACAAGCACAAGCGAAAAGTATGCAACAACGATCGTTAGCAACTTACAAAACGCCCAAGCGAGTGATTATATTCAATTCCCAAAAAAATTAGGAACATATTTGACAAGCAACAACGAAGCAACTATATCATTTAGCAATGCAAAGATACAACTACCAACAAAGATAAATGATGTTTTGAAAGTTAGAATTATCCCAAAAGTATCTTTACAAATAAGATATGTTGAAGGTGGCAGTCCTGTTGAAAAATATTATAATATAGACTTTTTAGTAGAAAAAGACAAAATAATGGCAAGACTTTTAGCGACAACTTTTGGTGCTACACTAACACAAAATGCAATAGACTTTATAAAGTCTAGTTTGTTTAATGAAAGCGAATTCGATATTTATAACGAAAATACAAGTGATACATTTAACCGTTATGCTTTAATACCAAACCTTTATCGTGCGTTAAATCATCAACCTGAAAATGATAGAATATATCTTAAAACTAAACAATATAGAGATATGATTAGCGATATACACCAAAAAAATCAAACTTTATATTGGACACAAGGAGATAATGAGATACTTGGATTCCATTGGATTGAAGTTGCTACATTTACAAGTGTTAGCAATAGTTATGTTGAAAAACAAACAAGAGAAACAATAGATGGTAATGATACGATTGTTACAGTTAGAAAAAATGCAACAGTAAGTTATTTCCAAAACAATACAATTTTAGATTATCTATATCAAGTTACTTATGTGCCACAAGCCGATTTAACGGTTGCTTATGACAATGACAACATTGGGCAAGTAACGAACTTTTACAATCAAACAGGAAAGATTGTCGATACGAAGTTAGCCACGAAACTTATATCTAGTTATGTCGACCAAAGTGCTAGTTCTAGCAAGATTAGAAAAGCACGATATTACAATGTG
>SAAR01000212.1 GCA_009916335.1 Erysipelotrichia bacterium
GGAAGCAGAAATTGTCAAACGGATTTTCAGGAGCTATTATTCCGGTGCCAGCGTCCGAAAGATAAAGGAATCGCTGGAGGCAGACGAAATTCTCTCGCCCACCGGTAAGCAGGAATGGTCAGTTGGCGTACTGCAGTATATGCTCCGAAATGAGCGGTACATTGGCGATGCCCTGCTGCAGAAAACCTATGTGGTGGACTGCCTGACCAAGGAAACCCGGAAAAACAACGGCGAAATCCCGCAGTATTATGTCACCGGAAACCATGAGTCGATTATTTCAAAGGATTTATTCAACCTTGTACAGGAGGAAATCGCCCGGAGAGCCGGGAAACGTAAGGTTGCCAAGAAAGCGGTGAAAACCGAAAAAGGAAAATACAGCAGCAAATATGCGCTGACCGAGCTTCTCTGCTGCGGTGAATGCGGTACGCAATACCGCAGGGTCACTTGGGCGAGGAACGGCAAGAAAAAGGTGGTCTGGCGCTGTATCAACCGCTTGGAATACGGCACAAAATACTGCAAGGAATCCCCTACCATTGAGGAAAGCCGGTTGCACCAAGCCATTGTCACCGCCCTGAACCGGTTGGATGAGGATAAGGCTGATGTCATCGAAACCCTCAAAGCAGGCCTGCGGCTTGCCATCGGTTCACAGGATGATGACAGCTTCAATGAAGCGGCTGTCCAAAACCGTATCGCCGAGCTGCAGAGCGTGATGATGGATTTGGTGGAACTCAGCTCCAAGTCCAGCGCCGGTACAGATTACTTCGATGCCAAGTTTGAGGAAATCGCAGCGGAGATAAAGGGGCTGCAGGGTCAGCTTGGGGAACACCAAGAGCAGACCATGCTCGCCCAAAATACACAAGCCCGAATTCATGAATTGCTTTACATGATGGAACATACCGATCTCAGCCTGAAAGAATACCGGGAGGATGTGGTCAAGGCTGTAATCGATAAGGTGGAGGTTTTATCTGCCGATCGCCTCCGGATTATCTTTAAGGGCAATACGGAAATTGAACAGGAGCTGCCGAGGGAATAAAAATAGCAGGAGAAGCCGCCACAAATGCTGGCGGCATTTCTCTTTTGAGCAAAATTTCTGCTATTTTTCAATCCATTTCATCATAATACTGTGAGTATTTCCACAATTTACACGAATCTGATTGCTTTATTCGCCGCTGCGATATATAATATATACAATATTTATTGGGAAAAGGAACGTTTTAATGGACTATATGACAGCGAAAGAAGCAGCGGAAAAATGGGCAATCACTGCACGCCGGGTACAAGTGCTTTGCGCACAGGGTAAAATACCGGGGGCTGTTCGGTTTGGGGTTACTTGGGCAATACCTAAGGATGCGGTGAAGCCTAAGGATGGTCGATATAGAATAGTAAGAAATCCATAAAAGGCAACTATAAAAAGAAATCCTTTAAGTATCAGGAGGAGATTATGAAACTTAATAAGATACAGGTAGATAACTACAGGCAGCTCAATAGTGCAGGACTGTTTTTTGAAAAGGATATTACGGTGTTGGCTGGCCCCAATAACAGCGGTAAAACGACGTTTATCTCATTAATTAAGGGTGTTTTAAGTGATAGCAAACTTAAATACTCATATAGTGACATTCCAGTTAGTCAAGTTACCCAATGGCAAAAATCAATCTTTCCTGTTTTTGTCGAGAGTTTTTCGGCATATAAAAAAGATGAGCAAGTAATTGATGATATTATTAGTAAAATTACCTGTGAGGGTGTGTTGAAACCAGAGTATAGCATTGCCCCTTGCGAAATAAAAATCGAAGTTGTTTATAATCCAGAAGAAGATGATATTAGATTTTTTGCAGAGTATATCATGGATTTAGATGAGTTACAGCATTCATTCTATTTTATGTATACTTTTTCTTTTAACCTTTTGTCTTTCAAAAAATTACTACTACAGTATTTTGAAAAAATTAATACACGTCTCGCGAGTTATTCTGAGAAGCAAGAAGAACAAAAAGCTAACATCATAAAAGAATTGTTGATTGAAATATATTCGAACAGCTTAGTTGAAACCTGCTTTTTTGCAGACTCAGACTTTAAAAATATGAACAAAATGGAAATCTCAGACTTCAAGAGATTGTTTAATTTCAAAAGTATAAATGCGGCGAGGCAATTAGACGATACTGATACGGACTCATCCAGAACATTGAGTAAAAGTATTGTTTCCTTAGCAAGTAAAGATAAAAATTGGAAAGACACTACAAAAACATTACCGGACAGTTTGCTGGCAAATATCCAAAATTCTGGTGTGAAAGAGAAAGTCAGAAAAGCTTCGGTTGAAACGCTAGGATTAGCAATAAAATCTTTAGCACAAACCAATGGGGGTCATATTGGTGATATCATGCTTGAAATGGATGTTACAGAAGATGACGTAAGCGATTTAATAAAAAAAATAACATGTGCTAAATATCAATTAGAAGGACATATGCTAAATGAATCTTCTCAAGGATTAGGTTATAGCAATATGATATTTCTTCACATGCAATTAGAAGAATTTAAAAAAGATATGAATCCATTCTTGGTAAATATATTTTTTATTGAAGAACCAGAATCGCATATGCACCCCCAAATGCAAAGTGTATTCATAAAATATTTATTAACCATGTACAATCAAATTGGGTTACAAGGTCTAGTTACTACACACTCCAATGAAATGGTTAGAGTTGCAGGATTAGAACATTTGCGTGTTATTAGAGAAACGCAAATGTTTAAAAGTGAAATTTTTGATTTATCTGCTTTTCGTAGATCTTATATATCAGATAATAAACAAACAGGTAAAGAAATCAATTCAGCTGATAAATCTATTCTGGAGAATTTCTTCGATTGGTTCTTTGAAATTGGGTTTTCTGAAATAATTTTTGCAGATAAAGCGGTTCTTTATGAGGGTGATAGCGAGCGCTTATATTTAAAAAAATTGATTACACTTCCTGAATACAAAAAGCTAAGTGAACAGTACATAGCTTTTATCCAAGTTGGAGGAGCATATGCCTATAATTATAAAGCACTTATTGAATTCTTAAAGATAAAAACCTTAATCATTACTGATTTAGACTACAAAAAAACAGCCTTAACTGAAGCCGAAGTGCTTACTTCAAAATCCACCAATTCAACTATTAACAATTTTTATAAAGTTTCAAATGGAGATGCGGTTGATATATATGAAGATATTGATGAAAATGAAGAAAGCCAAGACTCACCTTCAATTAAAGACCTATATGAATGGAAAGAAAAAGGAGCAAATAAGCTTTGTAATAACTTAATCTATGTTGCTTTCCAAGAAAAAGATTTTTATGCCAGAACGCTTGAAGAAGCTATGCTGTCTAAGTTATTACCATTAAAAGCTTATGAGGAGAGGCCAAGAAGTGAATGGAAGAAACTAAAAGCGGATTACAAGCTAAAGCTTACAATTCCTAATAATAAAAAAGACGAAAAAGATAGTACATATTCTCTAAGAGATATATTAGAAAGTATGACAAAAGCTAAAACAGATTTTATGTATTCTGTTATTTTAAATTCTTTGGGAAAAGAAATGCTTCCCAAATATATTGAGGAGGGATTGTCATGGCTGATGCAGCAATAGAAAAATCTGAAAATATATTTCTTGTAAATGCACCAGCCGGAAGCGGTAAAACTACGAAGATTAAGGCTATGCTATCAGAAATTATTGCTTCGAATCCCAACGATAATATACTTTGTATTACTTATACGAATCGAGCTGCTGAAGAACTTGCAAAAGGAATGGATAATAACAAGATTTTTTTCGGAACTATACACGCTTATATTCATAGCCTTATATCACCTTTTTTTAAACACCAACAGATTATTGACCTATATTGGGAAATTTATGGAGGACTAATAAGAGAGAGAATTGCCAATACCCTACATGATGAGAATATAGCCGCGAGCAATCAGAAATATATTGATAAATATGGTGAGCTGATTGAAGAAACAATAAAACATAATCTTTCAAAGATCAGTTACAATGAAACTTCTTTTAACTCGTTGTTTTACGGTGGATTAGGACATGATGATCTTATAACATTTGCTAAAACAATGTTTGATAGATATCCCGCTATGCGTAAAAAAATCATCAATAAATATAGTTATATATTTATTGATGAGTATCAAGATACATCGGGTTGTGTTTTAAAGCTTTTTTATGATGCTGTGCGTAACACCAAAGTACAACTTTACCTTCTCGGTGATCGGATGCAGCAAATCTACAAAAACTATGATGGCTCCTTTGAAGAAGAATTAATGACACTTAACAATTCTATTTCATTAGATATAAATCATCGCTCTATAAAAGCTATTATTGATATATTAAATAACATCTATAATAACCCTGATTATAAACAGGATGTATCAAAAAATAATATCGGAAAAGAGCCAAATTACTTACCAGAGGTTATAATAACAAATGATATTGACGGTGTTGTAGAGAAAAATCAAACAGAGCATAAGGATACTTTGGTATTATATTTATTGAATAATGATAAATTTAAAGAGATAGGAGCAAGTACCCTTTATAGAGCTTTTAGCAGAATGGACAAGTATTCTTTTCCCAAAAAATATCATTCAAATGATGTTCTTTCTAATAATACGCAAGAAAACCCAGACCCCTTGATGCGATTTCTATTTTCTTTTGACAGTGTCATGACACTTTATCAAGACAAAAATTTTGGAAGTATGATCAATCAATGTAAGCTTTATAAGGAGTTTTATTCTACAAACACATATTCTATAACGAAGCATGATGACAAAAAGCGTCTATCGGCTATATATGAAGAATTATCTAAAGTATATTTTGATAATGACAGCATAATTTCAATTGAACATCTCCTAAAAGATCTTGTCGGCAAAGATATTATAACGGAGGCGTTTATGCAAGGCCTTATTGATGATGGAGAATATCAAGAAGTTTTAAATGTAGAGGTGGCAGAGGTAAGACGATTAGCCGCCTATTTAAAAGAACCTCGAATATCAACTCAACATGGTGTTAAAGGAGAAAGCCACACTTCAGTGCTGTTTGTTGCTGCTGATAGCCATAGTACTCCCATAGTGCATATGTATAATTTCTTTAGGGTTTGGTCTTACGTGGATTTTTCCCTAACCCAAATTGAAGAATTTTATTATAAATATGCCAAGCTAGTTATTAATACTGAGAAAAAATTGGGCATGCAGACAAAAGATTTAACAGCAGACTCACATAACAAAAATGAAGCTAATAAATTGATCTTAATACAAGCTTCTCAAAATATGCTGGATACCTTTAAAACAAATGAGCTATTTGAACTCTTATGTAAGGGCTATTATGAGGAATATTTACAGAAACCCAATGTTGGTAATGCGAAAAAATGTTTTAAAGATAGTACAGTATACGGTGTCTTAGTGGCCTATAAACTATTTTATGTAGGTTGTTCTCGTGCAAGAAAAAACTTAACAGTTGTTGTTGACGAAAACAAAATCTCGGATTTTACAGATGCGTTTAAGGAGAAACTTAAGAAAATTGGTTTTAAGGTAAAATAGCGATGCTCTAGGCGGCATCTATTTTGACCTAATGACACATTCCAGAAAAGCCTGCAAACTCAATGGTTTGCTGGCTTTTCTCTTTTTTTGGAAAATTCGTTAAATTCGCATTATTTTTTACGTTCTCTCCAAAATCCAGGAGAGAATTTTTAAATGCCCTTCCGGCCTTGTGTATCAAGGGTTTGCGCCGAGATTTAG
>SAAR01001031.1 GCA_009916335.1 Erysipelotrichia bacterium
TAGTGATGGTTTTTCTAATTTTATGTTGGACTTTGCCATTGCTATGAATAGTTACGCAAGAGTAAAGATAGAAGAGTTTACAAATATCATTGACCATCGCACTAATGCACATAAACGAAGATTAGAGGCATTGAAAGGGAAGTCACAAATTGCTATTGATATGATAACAAGAGCGGTAAAAAGTGGTATATATGCAGATTATCTACTTGTGGATAGCTGGTATTCTAAACCTGTGTTTATAGAAACAATGAATGAACTTGGGTTGCAAGTTATTTCAAGAATGGTAAACAATGATAGGATATGGAATTTTACAGGAGAGAAAAAGACCCTTAATGGAATTTATAACAAATTGAAAAAACTAAAAACAATCAAGATGGGTCAATACGGCAAAAAGATAAAGTTTGAATATGTTTCAACCATAGTTGCACATAAGAAAGCTGGTAAACTCAAAATTGTTTTTATAAAAACCAAAGAGAATCTCATCCCTATTGTATCTACAAATCTTGAACTTAACGATGAAGAGATTATTGATATTTATAAACGACGTTGGGATATTGAACAAGGCTATAAAGAACTTCGTGAACACTTTGGCTTTGGTAAAGAAGAAAATCGAATCTATGAAGCTTTAGTAGCAAGAGTCACGCTATCATTTTTTACATACAATATAGTCAGTTATATAAATCGTATCAGTAATGAACCAAAAACAATCGGCGGACTTTTTAAAGATTTAGAATGTGAACTTCATACCTTGGCAATAGCGATGCAAGCATTTTTAGCTATTTTAGATGAGATAGCCAAAATTGAAGAGGTAGTCAATAGAAATGAAAATTTTACAGCCATAATCGATCTATTAAGAGATGTGACTGGAAAACTGCTTGGTTTTAGGTGCGAAAGTTGAGTAAAATAAATTTATTAAGTACATTTTCGATAATATTTCTTCTTAATCAAATGTAAGGAAATTTTTATGTCAAATTTTAAACTTTTTAGTGGTTCAGCTAACCCTGAATTTGCAAAAAAAGTGGGTGAATACTTAGGTATGCCTGTATCTGATGCCACTTTAAATAAATTTAGTGATGGTGAGATA
>SAAR01001032.1 GCA_009916335.1 Erysipelotrichia bacterium
GTCTGAGGCCATGCACAAAAGGTACACTTAAAAGGACACCCTTTGCTTCCATAAACTTGTAATTGAGGTCTTGGTGTTGGCATAGATGGGTCATAATATTTTGTAGCGCTTTTATAGTCCCTAAATGGAAATGGGATACTATCCACATCTTTAAGCACTTTTGCTGGATAGACACCCTCTTTAAGTGTTGTAGCCATATCCAATGAGTTTAGAATATATTCTCCTAAAAGATAGAAACTAATCTTTGGATTGGCTTCTTGAATCTCTTTTACGGTCAGCTCATTGAGATGTGGTCCTGCTAATGCTACTTTTGTATATTTAGCTACTTTATTTGCAAACCAAACATCAATGTCTACAGTGGGTGTAGCACACTCAACCACTACAATATCAGCTTTTTGTGCGATTACCTCTTTGAGAAATTTTTCATAGTCATACTCTTCCTCAGCGATAGCATCTAAAATATTTACCTCAAATCCATTGGCTCTAAGATTTGAGGCAGCATATCCCATAAAAAATGGGTATGGTGCATAATTACTCATCGGCATATCCATAGTAAATGGCCATCTTGAACCAGCCCGAACACCGTATCGAACACCCTTGCCCAAACCAATGGTTTTATGCAGGAGGCTAAAAATTCTATTAGCTCCTTTTATTTTTGAAAAACTCTTTTTAAAAATAAACTTATCTATCTTGAAATTATTTTCAGGAGTAGAGTCTTTTGTTTTTATGTGTGGAGGATTTACAAATACTATTTTCATTTTATTCCTTTTATATAATTAATAAGTTCTTCCGCTCTTGCATCAATAGATGCATTTTTGACTACATACTCGTAGCCTTCTTGAGATATTCTTTTTCTTTCAGCTTCATGCCCAAGATAATAATCTATTTTATCTCTTAAATCATCTCCACCAGTTGTAAAAACCATACAATCTTTCATTGTCTGAAATGCTGATGGCACGATGTCTGTTATCAAAAAACCTTTACAAGCCAATACCTCATAAGTTCTAAGTGTTATCACATCCCAATCTATACAACTTTGAAGAGTGCAATTTAAATTTATTTTTGTTGAGCTATACAAAAG
>SAAR01001033.1 GCA_009916335.1 Erysipelotrichia bacterium
GTTAGATATGCTTAAAAAATGTAGCATATTTTACCTCTTGACGTCAAATGAATTTCAATCATTTGGTGATTTGTTGAATCAGTTCAAGAAAAACATGGAAAATCTATCATTTAGTACAATAAAACGTAATCTCATTCCATTGCTACATGTTGGCGAAACAATAGACATTGATGCTTTTAAACAAACAGTAAGCCAATTTATTGAATCGTTATTTGAGTTAACTGAAGCTGAACAAAAATACATAGATTTCTTTAATGCTGGTGAATTTAATCCTGAACTACTATTTGATAAAGCAATAGCAGATAGATTAAAAGAACATCCAATGGTTTTATGGAAGATGATGAATCACAAATTATAATTATGAGGTCAATGATGGCAAATATAGAAAATCCAAAGTATTTACTTCATATGCTTGGAGTAATGAAGAGTGTGCTGAATTGGTATGGTTATTGAACAGTCAGTTGTTATATCATATGAATACACAACAAACTTCATGTTGACACATAGTAAACTTGATTGTGACAACCTAATTAGTGGCTCAAACTTGGTTCAGACAAGACAATTAAATGTGTAGAGATGCTTTTTATTGAAAGCGTCTTCTTTATTTATTTTCATCTTTTGTTTTAATGATTCATTCAGTTTTTCGTATAATATGTCGTTTGTGAGGTATAATAAACATAGATTACACGATGTATAAACAGACTGAATAGAGAGGAAATATTATGGATAACAACGGATACAAAATTGCTTTAATGATTGATTCAGAGAATGTTTCACCAAAATATATTAAACCTGTTATGAATGAAATTGCTAAATATGGCAAAATTGTCATTGCAAGATTTTATGGAGATATTAATAATTTATCGAAGGAATGGCATAAAACAGCAACCGATCATGCGATAAAGCCAGTTCACCAATATAACGTAGCCATTGGAAAGAATGCTGCCGATATGGCCATGGCACTTGATGCTCAAGAAATGATGTATCAAGAAAAAGTTAATGCTTTTTTCTTAGTAACAAGCGATAGCGACTTCACACCACTTGCGGTTAAATTAAGAGAAGGTGGCATGCACGTTATAGG
>SAAR01001034.1 GCA_009916335.1 Erysipelotrichia bacterium
GTATTAAGAAGAACAGCAACAATTGAAACGGAACAGGTTCCTGAACGTATAATAACGTGAGTTCGATGAATTATAATTATTAAAAAATTTGGTGATTAGCGAAAATTGTGTAACTTTAATGTGCTAAAAATCAAAACATTACAAACAATAATCGCTATGATCACCGAGGACAAAGTTACTGAAATATTTTGTATTGCAGATGATTTCTGCAAGTTTTTTGATGCAATGATAGTAAAATACACGTTGAAAAATAGTAAGAAACGTAAATATAATCGTGCTGGGACTATGTCAAAAGCGGAAATAATGCTTATTATAATCCTCTTTCATGATTCTGGTTATCGCTGCATGAAACATTTCTATTTGGAAAAAGTGTGCAAACATCTCCGTCATTTGTTTCCACAGGTTGTTTCTTATAATCGTTTTGTAGAACTTCAAAAGGATATAGCCATTCCATTAGCCCTCTTTATCAAGAAGGTCTTACTAGGTAAGTGCACTGGAATAAGTTTTGTGGACAGTACTCCTTTACGTGTATGCCGAAATCAGAGAATACATATGCACAAAACCTTCAAAGGTATAGCCATGCGCGGTAAATGTTCTATGGGGTGGTTCTTTGGCTTTAAGCTTCATCTCATTTGTAATGAGAAAGGCGAACTGTTGAACTTTATGATTACTCCAGCTGATGTTGATGACCGTAAACCTTTGGAGTACAAAGCGTTTGTAGAGTATATATTTGGTAAACTTGTTGGTGACAAAGGCTATATCAGCAGAAACTTGTTTGAGAGGCTTTTCGTTGACGGCATACAACTCATTACTAAGTTGAAGAATAACATGAAAGGAGCTATTATGAAAGTCTCAGACAAGTTACTCTTAAGGAAAAGGGCTATCATTGAGACTATTAATGATGAACTTAAGAACATTGCACAAGTGGAACATTCAAGACATCGGTCTTTTGATAATTTTATTGTCAATACACTTGGAGCATTGGCTGCATACTGCCTTTTCCCTAAGAAACCAACAATCAATGTTGAAAGAACTCTTGATAGACAATTAACTTTGTTCTAAATTCGTCGAACTCACGTTA